>JAZFYE010000079.1:0-14147 GCA_036475395.1 Phycisphaerales bacterium | reverse complement strand
CAGGGGGTGCTCATCGCGGACAAGGGTCGAGGCATCAACCGAATGTTGACCGTCCGCCGAATCGTCGCCAACGAAGGCGTGGAGCGCATCTTCCCATTGCACTCATCGCGCGTGGCCAAGATCGAAGTCGTTCGGCGCGGAGACGCCCGCCGATCCAAGTTGTACTTTCTACGCAAGAGAGTAGGCAAGAGCCGGCGCCTGCGCGACCAACGCCGCGGCCTTAAGCACACCACCAGCTAACGCCGTCCCCACACCATTCTGCCACAACCCCGTGTAGCCCCCGCGGCCACGCGGCAGATTCCCCCAAACAACACCAATACTCTGCAGGCGCCAATATAGAGCCGCCCATTTCGCGTCTATGTGGTTACCCGTACAATCCACAGCCCTGTGCCAAAGCGATGCCGTCCCAGGGCCGGCCGGGCGCTTTGCAAGTGACGAAAGGAAGGCTTCAAGTGCGAGTGAACTATGCGATTGTGTTCGTCAGCGACATGCCCCTATCCGTCTCGTTCTATCGAGATGTCATCGGACTTCCCCTGAAGTTCGAGTCACCCCACTGGACCGAGTTCGCAACCGAAGGGGCAACGCTGGCTCTGCATCTGAGCGACGAGCTTCGTACTGCTGACGACAGCCAACAACTCGAAGCCCCCGGCAGCTGCCGTCCCGGCCTCAGCGTGCCGAACCTCGATGAATTCCATTCGAAGATGGTCGCCAATGATGTGCCGTGCATCCAAGAGCCCAAAGTACTTTTCGGCGTTCGACTCGCACAATACACCGATCCCGACGGCCTAGCCATATCCGTCGGCGAACACCGCAACGGTCGCTAATTCACACATCCGCAAACGTCGCAATGCGCCTCAACGTGGCGATTCAGACCGCCACATGAAACCACATTTGGCTTCTCACCCCAATCGACGGTGACAGGCCGAGTCCTGCCCCAAAACAGCTACCTCCATGGCTATACTGTGCCCGCATTCCTCTCATCCTCATGGGGGTTCCGGATGCACGTCGATACGAACCGCAAAAACATCCTCATCGGGCTTCTGGATTGGCTCTACAAGGAGTTCAAGGACGATCTGCCGTCCATCGTTCGCCTCCCAGCCCACCTTGTGCTCTGTTTAGCGACGCGAGCCGATCCCGAAGAGCGAAAGAAACTCCGCAAGGCCACCGCCGCCGACGTCGAAGCCGCGATCAAGGAATCGAAACTGGCGGCAACGTACGCCGCAGCAAGTCTTCGCAAGGCCTCTTCGATCGAAGATGCGGTCCGCCTGCTTACCAAAGCCTGTCGGGATGAATTCGACGAGCTGCGCATCCTTGCCTGGACGAACCTCAAATACGTCGGTGACATTCGCGAGACGGTGCGCGACATCTCCCGGCGGATGCGCGACAGTGGTGAATTGGATCGCCCGTTCACGCTTACCCCGCCGCGCAACATTCGGCCGCGCAACGACAGATTTGTCGGCCGCGAAAGCGAACTCGATGATCTGCATGATCGACTCACCAGGGAGCACAACGTCGGCGTCACGCAGCAGGCCGGCGTTCACGGCATGGGCGGCGTGGGCAAGACCGAAGTCGCGTTCGAATATGCCTGGCGGCGCCTTGACGAATATCCCGGCGGGGTCTTTGGGGTCAGCGGCGATCGTGATCTGCTCATGCCACAGCTTGCGGATCTGGCAGTCCATCTGGGCCTTGATGAACAGGATCGGCCGGAACTGACCGCCCAGATGGTGAAACAGCGCCTGGAAACGCCCCCCGATTCACTTCTCATCGTTGACAACCTCGATGAACGGGATCGCTTGACAACGGTTGCGTGGCGTGACTGGCTGCCGGGCGGAGCATGTCGGCGGATCATCACCACACGTCAAAGCCACATCCCCGGCCTCAGCGAGATGATGCCCATTGAGAGGCTTACCCGTGAGCAGGGTATCAAACTGCTGGCCCACCACCGACCTGATGCCGCGGACCAGGCCAACGACGAAGCCGTCGGCGACGTGGTCGATTTCTTTGATGGCCTGGCCGTGGGCGTCAACGTCGTCGGGGTGTACATGGCCATCAACACCACCGCGTCGTGGCAGAAATTGAAGACGAACCTGGAAGAAGGAGGCTTTGCTGCGATCAATGCGATCGAGGCAGCAGCGGGCGGGGAGCTGAATTACGACAAGCGCGTCGAGGCGATCTTCAAGGAGACGATGTCGCAACTGCCTGAACCGGAGCAGCGGGCGCTTCAGTATGCGGCATTGATGCCGCCCGACGTCGTGGTGCGCGGCTGGCTGTGGGATCTTCTTGAAAAAGACAACGACGTGCAGGTTCCGCCAAGTCCGGGATATGACAGACCTGCGGAGGCGGTGGTGGAATCGCTGATCAAGCGGACACTGCTTCACCCGGTGGGTGATGATGCGCAATTGACGTCGCTGCACCGCCTTCTGCGGGAGCACATCAATGACCGACTGGCGGCGGATAAAGGGCGGCGCGAGCTGCTGGTCGATCAGATCCGCGCTCTGGCTGAGGGGCGAGCCAAGTACTCACACGGTGCGGTCACCGACAAGGCGATCCGCTGGGAGTTGTCGCCGCTCCTTGCGTTGAGCGAGCGCCTGCGCGAACTTGGACGGATCAGGGACGCAGCCAGCGTGGCCAACTGGGTGGCGACGCCGATGAGAACACTGGGCCGGTTTGAAGAGAATCGCGTCTCGCTCGCCCGTTTCCTCGATTCATCCGGCGACGTTGTTCAGGGAATCCCTCCTGATGATGCAGGCGTACTGCATTCTAATCTCGCGGCAACGCTGAAGGATCTCGGCGATCTGCAGGGCGCGCGTGAGCAGATGGAGCGAGGCATCGAGATCGATGAGAAGCACTTTGAGGCGGATCATCCTCAACTGGCGGTCAGGTACTCCAATCTCGCGATGATCCTGAAGGATCTCGGCGATCTGAAGGGCGCGCGAACGCAGATGCATCGTGCCATCGTGATCGATCAGAAGCACCTTGAAGCGGATCATCCGACACTGGCGATCAGCTACTCCAATCTCGCGCTGATCCTGAAGAATCTCGGCGATCTGCAAGGCGCGCGCAAGCAGATGGAGCGAGCCATCGCGATCGATCAGAAGGACCTTGAGGCGGATCATCCTGAACTGGCGAACCGCTACTCCAATCTAGCGACGATCCTGCATGGTCTAAGCGATCTGAAGGGCGCGCGAAAGCAGATGGAGCGAGCCATCAAGATATGGGAGAAGCACTTTGAGGCGGGTCATCCGAATCTGGCGACCGGCTACTCCAATCTCGCGATGATCCTGAAGAATCTCGGCGATCTGAAGGGCGCGCGAAAGCAGATGGAGCGAGCCATCGCGATCGATGAGAAGCACTTTGAGGCGGACCATCCGTCACTGGCGACACGCTACAACAATCTTGCTCACATTGAAGCAAAGGACGGGAACAAGGAGGAGGCGTGCCGTCTGTGGCGCACGGCGTATGCGATCTGGACGAAGCACTTCGATGACGATCACCCCAACGTGCGGATAGTGGTTGAGTCGCTGGAGATGCACTGTGGTGGTGTGGCAGAGGCGAGGTAACCATCTCGCGCTCGGCCGCTGCGCCAGTCGGCGTCCGAGCTGACCTCTGCGCCGTGGAATTCCAGCTACACCTACTTATATCCATCCGTGTCCATCTGTAGCTCATTCCTCTCAGTGCCTCCGTGCCTCGGTGGTGGGCCCTTTCCTGCGCGCACAAATCGTCCAGCGCGCATGTGCCGAGCGCCAAATCACTGCGGACCGCTGAGAATTGTCAAAAAAATATCGCGCCTGGCGAGCTGTCAGACCACTTTCTGCTGACCGATTGACCGAAAGGACCTCCCCGGCGCGCGCCGACACAGCCGCCGGACCTTCTATGAAAGGAGTTGTTGTTCCATGCGGACATCGTCGATGTTGACACGCCAAATTTCCGGGGGGGGGCGCGGCGTCTGTGGCGCGCGCAAACTAATCCCTATGCCGCTGCGAATCTCGCGCGCGCCGGCTTCGCCGACGTCGCAATGTGCCTCAACGTGGCCATTCAGACCGCCACATGAAATCACATTTGGCTTCTGACCGGAATCGACGGTGACAGGCCGAGTCCCAAAAAGACTCCCGTCCCCTTTTCTTGCTGGTTGAGATCGCGACTCAAGTTTGCTGAACGGGTGAACGTATCGGCCGCCTCCCGGAGCAGCGCAAGCCCGGCGAGCGACTGTGCGTCGTCGGTGGTGCGGTGTCTGGAGAGTTCCTTGACCCGATCCGGGTCGAGTACCGACGAGGAATCCTTATCCGAACTCATTGTGACGGACGCGTTGTCGCGCCATCCGACAGACGTGTCGAGAGAATCCTCCCCACCGGTATGTGTTCGCCGGAGGCGTCCTCGATGAACACGTCAAGCTGTCGAGTGTCGGCGTCGATCCGGGTGGTCTGGAAGATCGTTACCATGGGCTCGCCGGACTGCGGGTGGCGATCCTGGATCCGTAACGTTAGTACGTCGCCCGATTCGTCTACGGTGCCCTCGGCGGTGGCGAGCCAGGTCCGCGACGAATCGACCCAAATTCCGACGAGCTTTTCCTTGACGGGATCCCACCCGAGCACGCCATGGCCTTCGTAGGGTGGCGCGGCGGCGCCGTCGTCGCCGGCGACCATGGACAGATCCGTCACCAGCCACCAGCCACACCCGCTCATGCGGTCGACCTGGCGCCCCTTGAATCGCGCCGGCGGCTGGTCCGGGGCGGTGTACATGGTGATATCGGTGGACCAGCGCCCTACCTCCCATTGAAGGAAGTCCAGGTGACGCGCCTCGTCCTCCGATGGTGTGGCGGGGTGAGCGAATGCGGCGGCCGTGGTGACAAGACCGCAGTGCAGGGTGCTGAGCAGAATACTGAGCAGGATGTGGTTCAACGTACGAGTCATGATCGAGTCTCCTTTTTCTTGCTGAAGCGCGAATGTGATGGACCCTCCCGCGGTGGGTTGAAGCCCGACGCGCGAAGGTAAGCACGTGAGGTCAGGATTCGATGCGGAGCTGACGCACCCCCAGGAACTGAAGCAAGGCGAACGCGCCCACGAGCAGCGCGACCACAATGAGGATGAGCTTGCCGGTTGGGCTGAAGAGGTCCGGGGCCACCCACAACAGCGCCGCGGTACCGATCACCCAGGCGAGATCGGATCCGATCGCGGTCCACGCCTCAACGAGACGGATGGTCCGCCGACCCGCATAGACAACGAGGCTGACGGCGTACACGAGCAGCAGGCCGCCCACGATCATCAGTGGCAGGCGTCGCTCAAGCCCCAGCCAGCCGCCGATGGCCGCCGAGAAGGTGAGCAGGGTCACCCCGGACAGGCAGCAGAAGATGGCGTTGGCGCGAAGCGCAGTCCGCAGTAGGTGAGTAGGGTCGCTGGAAACGGTCATGGCGGGGCTCCAGATCGAGATCTGTAGTCGATAGGTTCGAGTCTAGGGCACTACATAATTGAAACAATTACCTCTCAGGTAAGCGATACATTGAAATTTGTCGTATACTTCAAGTACCTAGTCATGCGAGCTGCCACCCGCCCCACGTTCGGATCGCTCCTCAAGCAATCGCGCAAGCGGCGAGGCATGAGCCAGTTGGATTTGGCGTTAGCAGCAGATGTCTCCGCCCGTCACATCTGCTTTCTGGAAACGGGGCGATCAAGCCCGAGCCGCAAAATGGTCATGCGGCTGGCAGACACGCTGTGCTTCGGTATGCGCGACAGCAATCAAATCCTGCTGGCCGCCGGCTTCTCGCCTATGTTTCGGGAAACAGCGCTCGATCATGAGAGTATGCGGCCGGTGCAGCGGGCGCTCGATCGTATTCTGTGCGCACACGAGCCATACCCGGCATTCGTACTCGATAGGGTGTGGAACGTCGTGTGGGGCAATCAAGCACACTGGCAGATGCTTGATGCGCTGCTTGAAGACGCGTCGCCGGGCGAGCAGCCGGTGAACGTCCTGCGACTGATCTTCGATCCGAAGTGGCTTCGGCCGCGTATCCGAAATTGGAGCGCCGTCGTGCATGTGCTGTGGCATCGTCTTCGCCAACAGGCTTTCATGGCCGGACCCGAGGACGAACTGCACGAACTCTTCGAGCAGCTTAGCGAACTCCCAGATGTTCGTGACGTGGCAGAACAGCTTTCACCACGGCCGGACGAGGCTCTGCTCGTTCCCCTGCAGATCGTGATGGGTGATCAAGTACTGTCGTGGTTCAGCACTATCGCAACGATCGGAACACCGCAGGACATCACGCTTGAGGAGCTGCGCATCGAAACGATGTTTCCGGCGGACGAGGCGACGGAGCAGTTCGCACGAGAGTTCGCGAAGAGTCACGGCCCTGCCAGTGCGCACAGCACCTCAACGCGCGAACGCCGTTCGTCCGGGAGGTCGATCCAGTCGGCCAAGTCACGAGTCAGATGACGATGACGAGCGTCGGGAGGCCCGCAAGCGCCAACATCCGGTCGCGGCGCTTGCGCCGATGGCCATAATGGCTTCGCGTTCGTCGAATCTGTCTCGCCATTCCTCCGGCCATGTTGCGGCTACGACCAGCAGATCGTTCGGGTCGGACACGTCTGCGCGGAAGACGTTGGTTGCGTAGAACTGTTCCAGCAGAGGCATCAATCCTCCCATTCCACCCCAACCAGCACACCCAACTCGTATACCGCTTCGTACAGGTCAGGACTCCCCACCTTCCACCGGTGTTCTTCGTACGAAGCCTCCACAAGCCACATCAGTTCGCCGGTCTCGTGGTCGACGTCCCTTGCCGCGAGTGGTCAGGAAGTCCTTCCCAGTAGGACAGTCTTGCCTTCACACGACCGCGTACCTTGCGCGACATCCAGCATCCATTGAGCCACATCACTACGACGGACCGTTGAAAGGAGCCCATAGCGGTCTACCGGACCTGCATTCCCCGTTAGTGCGCCAGACACAAGTGTCACAGGGCGTACCGCCAAGGAATGGATCTCGGCACGTTCTATCATGCGCTCAGCGGCTTCCAAGTCTCGGTAGGCAACACCGATACTCCCCAATCGAATCAACCTTCGTACCATTGCACTGGCCTGCATTTGGCTCGAACCTACGCCTCCGGCGCTGATCCAGAGCAAACGAGATCCTTCGGTCATGGCGTCAATCACGAACCTCATCACGCTTTGAACAAGATTCGGCGGCGATAGCAGCCTTGCCATCGGACTCATACCCCCACGCCTCAGCCCGAGGCAGGAGATGATTGTCCGGTGACCGGCAATACTCGAGCGAACGAACGCTGGATCCGTAACTTGACCCAGCCTTCGTTCGACATCGGACGGCGGAGCGTAACCTGACTCCTCCCGAACGACTGCAGTAACATCGTGGCCACGTGCCTTGGCCAACCGCACCACCCAACTCCCACACCGGCCAGAGGCGCCAAGAACAATCAGTTTCATTTGAGTACGCTCAGCCGAGATTTCCCATTTGACCGCAGTGCCCGGCTAGCTCGCCGAGTTCCCCGAGCCGCAACACAACGGATTTTAGTCCAATGAGCTGTTCGCCAGCCGTCCAATCCCCAAGGGCATTCAACCGCGCCGCTCGGGGAGCGGCGGCTAAACGAGGTGATGTTTGGTCATCCGCTGCCCCTCCGTACCTCGTCCCTCATCGCTGGGCGTTCATCGGTGTTCATCTGTGGTTCAATCGTAGCTGTCTCTCTGCGCTTTCGATTCGTCTTTGCGGAAAAAAAGGGACGCTGCGCGTCACCCGCTAAACGGGAAGATTGCGGTGCCCTACGCTTATCTCATTCCTCATGGCTCATCCCTCATGGCTCATCCCTTCCTTCCCCTCCGTGTCCTGGGTGCCTCTGTGTTGAGTCCTCTCCTGCGCGCGCAAATCGTCCCGCGCGCGCCGGGAAGGTCCTAAATAACCAAAATTAAGCCTCGCGAACGCTCGGGGAAGCAAAGTTAAGCCCCGGAAGTGCAAAGTTAAGCTCCATTGACGATCGTTAGCGCGCAGCACGGTCAGATTGATGCGCGCCACGTTGACCGCGCGGCCGATCCTGCGCGCGCCAGGACGACCGACTCTCATTGGCGTGCGCCAATCAACGATCGGCCGAATTGTCGTTTTTGTGTTTCCGGGGGGCGGCGCGCGCAAGCGTGTCCGCGCGCTTCAGCCGATCTGTGCGCGCTCACGCCGATCATCCAGTGCTCATAGCTGGGGCCTCGAATCGACCCGCCGCTTCTTCGTGGACTTGGCTGAATCGTGGTGAACGGATCAACTCACGCCGCGCAAGCCCAAGCCACGGCGACGGTGGTGACGAAGCCGAGTGACAGGCAGACCAACCGTCGCCGAGCGAGTCGCGTCATCGGATGCCGTTCGTTTAGGTTGGCCGACCGGAAAGTCCCCCGCGCTGTTCGCGATTGCCGTGAGGCGATTACGCGCTTTCTTTGAGGTCGTCCGGCTCGTCTGTGTCGACCATCGCTTTGGTGACCCAGTCAAGACCTAGTTCGGCCGGGGGGACATTCGCCCGGAAGATTGGATCCTTGGACTGGACGACGGTCTGAATACCGACGTCATAGATGCCCTGCTTAATATGGCGGCAGAAGGCGACGAGACCGCCGACGAACAGCGAAGGCGTGTCGCCTGCAGACTTGCTGATTGCGACCTCGATCGGTTCGCCGCGGTCGAGCGGCTGGCTGACCAGCACGCCAATCCCGCCGGTCGAGATGTTGCGCAGGTAACCGTGATCGTGCCGAAGACGATTCTCTCCTGCAACGAACGAAATGATCATGCAGGGTGCTAGCAGATCGCGGCGCTCCTGCTTCCGGGCGCTGGCGACCCGATCCGAAGGCACGTCGTTCAGCTGCTGGGCGATCTGCCGGACGAGATCCTCATCGAACGCGGCGGCACCGTCCGCCGACCGGCCAACTCCGATCCGCCCGGCCACCGGGTCGTCTGCCTCGGGGCCAATCGTGAGCACATCGCTGGTGTCGTCCGGCTCGAGGCTCTTGAAGCAACAACGGTCCTTCCCGCTGCCTTTGGCCTGATACATCAGCTCGTCGGCGGCGGCGATGAGTTGTTGCGGCACGACCTCGGCGGCCGGCCGAGCCCATACCGCGCCGAGGCTGCACGTGATGGGCATGGGCAAGCGCAATCGAACGTAGTCGATGCCGCGAACCGCGTTGGCAACCTGCTTGGCCCTTTGCAGCGCCTCGTCGTGACTAGAGGCGGGCAGGACAACGACAAACTCCTCGCCGCCGTAGCGTCCGGTAAGGGCGCCGTTGGGCAGTGTCCCGCCGATGGCGTCGGCCACGCGGCGCAGGACCTCGTCGCCGCGCTCATGTCCGTATTCGTCATTGAGCTGCTTGAAGTTATCCAGATCAAGGAAGAACACGGCCAAGGGAACGCGGTTCGAGGCGCCCTCTTTGATGTACTTCGTTGCTTCATCGAGCAGCGCCGCCCGGTTGAGTAACCCTGTTAACGGATCGCGGGCGGCTTGTTCACGATACTGACCCAGGGCGTGCTTCAAGTGGACCTGCTGCCGCAGGATCTGTTCGCGCTCAGCTTCGGCGGCCTCGAGGTGTAGATCGGTTTCGCTGGCGACGTCGCTCAGGAGACGATTAGCCTCCTCCAGAATGTCGGTCACATCCAACTCGTCGGGCAGCTTGTCGCGCAGCAACGGCGCGATGTCGCGGTAGCTCTTGGCCGCTTTGGCGAAGCAGTCCACCAAGCCTTGCTCATCAAGCCCCAGATTCCGGTGTGCATAATGTCGCAGGGTCGGTCCTGCTCGCGAGTTGCTCTGATTGCCGTGCAGCCGCATCGAGCCGAGAAAGTAGCTCAGGGCGCAGAGACGGTAAGATTCCGGGGCACCGCGCTTCAACTCAATCGGCGTGTGATGTTGCGACAGCGGCTCGCCAATAATCGCCGGCAGCTTCCATTCCGTCGCCATGACTCCGATCGCATCGACATGACTGTGTGGGAACCGCTCACGCTCTGCCTGGTAGAACGCGGCCGGCGAAAGGTCGCCGTGCATATATAGTTCCCCATACTCGGCGCCGTACAACTGCACGAGAGGCAGCACACCGCAATCCTGCAAGAGACCGATGAGAAAGGCTTCCTCCACGTTATTCGGGGCAACGGTCGCGGCGATCTGTCGCCCCAGACAGGCCCGCAGGACCGATTGCTGCCAGAACCGCTTCAGATCGAATGGACATTCCCCGAGGCGGTCAAGGTGCGATACCAACTGAAAGCCCAGCGCGACCATTCTGATCCGGCGTAGCCCAAGGATGGTCACGGCCCGCTGGATGGTGGTCGCCGGCGTGCGCTGGGCGAATCGAGCGGCGTTGGCCATCTCCAACAGGCGTGCGGCCAGAGCGACGTCCGCCTGGATCGCCTGGGCAAAATGCTCGGCGCTCGAATTTGGATCGTTCACCAGCTCCAGGATCTGAGCGGCAATGGCCGGATTGCTCGGCAGCTTTGCCTTGGCAAAGACTCGGCGCAGCTTGTCCTGCAGCGAACTCGCGTCGCGAGGAGCCCCGGTCGGATGGTGTTCGTCGATCTGATTCACGGCGCACCCCAAGCAGCTGGAACAGACGTCGTGGTCGCCCCGGTGTGACTATCATCGGCGCATCCTCGCTGGCCCCTGAGCGCCCGGTGCGGCGTGACTGCGGATAATGGCCCAGGAGACGCGAAGATTCTCCGGCTCGGCTTCGACCGGGCCGATAACTTCCACGCATCGACCTCGGCGACCAGGCTGCTCGCCCGTACCTGTCACCCACCGCTCGCTCGGGCCGCGAGCCTCCAGCCGGACCGGTTACGCCTACGGACCGGCAGTCGGGTCGGCTTCGCTCGACCAGCCGGTGCTTATAGTCTGGCACATGACCGCACGTGATCTGGTGACGAGTCGAATTGCTGCCCGAGCACGGCGCTTTCCGGACCTCGATCTGACGCCGCTTGATACCGCCGGCCTCGATCGCCGCGACGCCGCTTTGGCCTTTGCCATCGATCGAGCGGTCGCGCAGCGCTGGCTGACACTTATCACCGTCATTGAATCTCGATTGAATCGGTCGTGGCCGTCGCTCCAACCGCAGGTACAGGCGGCGCTGCTCGTCGGTACCGCGCAGCTCTTGTTACTGGAGCGCCTCCCCGATCACGCGGTGATCAATGAAGCAGTGCAGTGGACCAAGGTGAACGCCGGCGCCAAGCCTGCCGGCTTGGTCAACGCGGCGCTGCGCAAAGTGGCCGCCATGCCCCAAGAGACCGTAGCTGAGCATGATCCAAAGCGCCGCGATGAACTTCCGTTGCATGACGGTCGAGCTCGGCGTCTTGGCCACCGGATCTTCGAGGCCGAGCCGCTGCCCCGACTTGCCCAGCAGACATCGCATCCCGTGGAACTTCTGAAACGGTGGACCGAACGGTTCGGTTCGCAGCGCTCGACCGAACTCGCGCAGCACAGCATCCTGCGGCCCCCGATTCTCGTGACGGCCCTGGCCACGGCGCATCGGGCATGTGAGCCGCACGACGAGCCGGGCTTCGCCGTGTTCGGCGGCGATCATCGCGAGCTGGAGGCGCTGCTCAAGGCCCATCCCGCGGCTCGGGTCCAAGACCCCGCCGCTGCTGCCGCCGTCAACGCCACGGCTGACCTGCGGCCGACGATCATTGTCGATGCCTGCGCCGGTAAAGGCACCAAAGCCCGCCAGTTGCATGAGACCCATCCACACGCCAGGATCATCGCTAGTGACAAAAACCGGGATCGCCTGGCCACCCTGCGCGCCGTCGCCGATCGAACGGATCGCCTGGAAGTGATCGAGCCTGGGCGGATGAGGGATCACGTCGGGCAGGTGGATCTGCTCGTGCTGGATGTGCCGTGCAGCAACACCGGCGTGCTGGCCCGCCGACCCGAGGCGAAGTACCGCTTTGGCGATGACAGCCTTTCGCAGTTGGTCGACCTGCAGCGACAGATCATCGCCGACCATCTGTCTCTACTCGCCGAGTCGGGCTACCTCCTGTACAGCACGTGCAGCCTGGAGCCTCAGGAGAACGAGGCCCAAGCCAAATGGATTGTGCGGTGGCACGGCCTGCGAATCCGGTGCGAAAACCTGCGCCTGCCTCAAGGGCTGCCCGGAGAGCCCTCGCGGCGCTACACGGACGGTGGCTACTTCGCTTTGTTGCAGAAGAAATGACCGCCGAGCGACCCACCGCTTGGGTGTGGCCCGAGGCTGTGGTACCATGCCCGGCTCACGCGCCGCTCCGGGCCGGCGCGGTGACCGTTGGTTCGCTCAGCTTCTGCGATGATGAACATTACCGACATTCTTACACCCGACGCCGTCAAGGTGCCCCTTCTTGCTACGGGTAAGCGGGACATCATCGACGAACTCGTCGATCTTCTGGCTGAGGCGGGCCTCATCGACGACCCCGACGCCTTGAAGCAGGTGGTCTGGGAGCGCGAACAACAGCGATCCACCGGCATCGGTGAGGGACTGGCGATCCCCCACGGCAAATCAAACTGCTCCAAGAACCTGGTCATGGCCGTCGGCCGGCCCGCCAAACCGATCGACTTCGACGCCGTGGACGGTCAGCCCGTCTATCTGGTCGTGCTGCTGGCTTCGCCTCCGGACAAAACCTCCGAACACATCCAGGCGCTGGGGAAGATCAGCCGGCTTATGGCAGACCCGAATTTCCGAGTCAGCGCCTACGCCGCTGAGTCGGCCGAGGAAATGTACCGCCTCTTCGAGCAGGCTGAAGCATAGGGGCAGGCATCAAGGCATCAAGGCACGAAGGGTACGCGAAGACGCGTCGCGCCGACGGCATCGAAGGTTCGGCCGGTGTCATCCTCGCCTACGACGTACGCCTTGATCAGGGCTGCGCCGCTCGGAAGCGCCTTGTCCAGCGCGATCTCAAACCGCCCGTCCTTGACTTCGCCCTCGAGCTGTAGGAGAACACGCTCGTTGGCCAGCGGATAGTTGTGGGTGGCTTTCGTCTCCAGTTCGGGATCGTTCATCCCCTGCACGGGCACGAGCTGATCAGCTCGCGCCGGCTTGGTGCGCGCCGTTTCGATGGTGATGACAACCCGCCCGGTTTGCATGTTCTGCACCCGGCCGGTGATTCGCTCACGACGTAGAGTAAGCTCTTCGACTCGCCCCACCGGAAGCGCGATGCGCAGCGCCGGGTCGCCCAGCAGGTTGTAAAGATGAGCGTGCATGTGACGAAGCTGCGACAACGTGCTCTTCCAACGTTGGGCAACTGCAATCGGCAATACCAGCGCATCCAGCGAACGGTCCACGGCGTCGATCTCGATCATGGAGCGCGTCGCCAATAGATCCAGCTCGCCGACCGTCTCGACGCGCTGTTTGAACAACAACTGCGTGATGTCTTTTTGCAGGATAATGTTGGCATAGGGATGGGTGATTCGGCTGCCGGCAATGACCGCGACCGGTCCCGTTGGATGCAGCAGCATTGTCTCGGCGAGACTCAGCCGATCGTCGGGCAGGTCATACCATCCGGCGCTGCAACACGTCAGGAGCGCGATTGGATATCTCGCATGGTTCCCAGTAAGCCGCGCCAGGTCGTCGACATTCAGAATGCCGAGCCGTTGCCTGTCAAAGTGCAGATAATCGAAGCGCTCAGCCGAGCCGTGCCCGATGTAGTTGAACAGCAGCGCGCCGTCGCCCAGTTGGTCGAGCACCGTGTCCGTCAACTTCGACGGAGCCGGGCAATAGATGGACGTCGCCTTGGCGTACGTCATCGACACGTCGAACTCGTCCGGCACGAGGCGCGTCGCCATCTGCTTGAAAAGCAGCTCAAAGGCCATGTCGGCCAGTCCGAAGCGGCCTTCGCCTGCGGCATAAGCGATACGCCGACGCCACAACCCGAACGGGGCGTCGTGCTCGTATCGCTTGATTTTCTCCAAGACGCCGATGGCCTCGTCGTTGGTTCGCGCGGGGACTCGGCCGAGCGCGATGTCGGGTAAATCGTCCGTGTCGTCAATCAGTTGATACGGATGGTCCGTGGCGTAATTCTCATCGTCGATATCCCGAAGTGCCGGGTCCGATTGAGGGAAGGTCCACGTAGGCACACCGCGCGGATCGGCGTCGCCCAGCAACAACACCGCAATCGGTAGTGTCGCATCCTCTTGGTGATCGACAGCAAACTGCCGGATCGTCCGGCGCAGTGCTCGG
>JAZFYE010000078.1:0-3687 GCA_036475395.1 Phycisphaerales bacterium | reverse complement strand
TGTCCGGTGTTGGGGTAAGAGCAGACTTAAATGCTAGCGATCCTGACTTCCACTTTTAGCCATAAGCAGACTCTCAGCTTTCTGCAATAGCAACCGCATTTTGGCACATCGCGATGCCGGTGGCGGGAGCCGTCCACAGCATCAAGAGCAGACATTGGTACATCCAACAGCATCGCCCCATCTTGCTTTCCACTACCGAGCCGCGAGTCTGCAAGCCATGGCGACCCGCGCTCACTTGGTGCCCGTCCGCTTCGCGATCCGCACGCCCCAGCCCAAATCGCTCACCGATACCCCGCCGCCGAAGTCTCCCGGCATTGGGAGGTCCTGTCGTGGTCTCACCGCATTGAGGCAGCCAGTTTGACCCCGGCCCAGCAGGACCGAAAGATATTCAGGGGTTTCATCTTTGCTTGGGCATAGCAATACTGAGACATCGCATGATAGTGACCAGATTCAGGAGCGCCCGATGGCTCATTGGATGACAGAGCTCGCGCGGCACTATCACAAGGTGCGCGCCCGGTATCCCGACGACCGACTTCTCATCCTATTCGATATCGACGGGACCATCCTCGACATGCGCTGCATGATCCTCTACCTGCTGAGGAGATACGATCAGGAACACGGGACCAAGTACTTCCAGGAGCTCAAGGTCGACGACATCCGCGTGCACGAAAACCAGGTCGGCAACCTATTGGACGAGTTGAGTCTGCCCCGGGCCCTGGCCGGGAAGGTGGCAGACTGGTTCATCGAGCATCGCTGGTCGTCGAACGCCATCCGGAAAGCCCACCAACCCTTTGCCGGGGTGATGGAAGTCATTCGCTGGTTCCAGATCCAGCCTCTAACGAGCGTCGGGCTCAACACTGGTCGTCCGGCAGTGATCCGGGAGGAGACCCTGCGGTCTCTCATCGAACTCGGCCGGCGGTACCGGGTGTCTTTCTCGGACAAGCTGCTCTACATGAACCCCGGCGACTGGGAAGAAAATGTGGCGGCGTCCAAAGTTGCCGGGCTCAGGTTCTTCCGGGAGGCCGGCTATCGCGTCTTCGCGGTGGTCGACAACGAACCAGCCAATCTGACCACCCTCGCGGAGAGCGAGCCGGAGGACGAACTGCTCTTGCTCCATGCGGACACCATCTTCGAATCCAGCCATTTGAGGCTACCTGCCAGCATCGTCCACGGCGCCCGCTATGACATCACCGAGCTGATCTCGGAGAAAGCTCTGCCCCGCAAAGTCCAGTTCGTTTGGCACGGCCTGAACGACGAAAGCAATCTGCGTCAGTTCCTCGCCTCGAACGTAGAGAGTGCGGAGTTCGATGTACGACGGGCGCCGGACGGCCAGCTGATCGTGCGGCACGACTCCTTCGAGGAGACGCCGCTCCAGGACGACGAAGAGTTCCTGCTGCTCGAACGGGTTCTTGAGCGCCTCGATGCCTTCGGCAAGTCCATAAAGATCGATATCAAGGAGGATGGTGATCTGATTGCCCGTGTGGCCGAGCTCTTGGCGGAGAAGGGCTTCACCAGTGACCGCCTGTGGTTCAATAGCCATATCGAGGTGCTGGGCGAAGCGGGATTTCGAGAGCTGGCGGATGTCTTTCCCGGAACCGTCATTCAGTGCCGCATAGACTTTCTCCTTCCGCTGATCGAGATCCTGCCCGAGGAGGCCAAGCGTATCCTCGAGCGGCTCCAAGGCTGGGGCATCAATCGTTTCTCGATCCCATGGGGCGAGCCGAATCTCACCCATGCCGTGGAGCAACTGGATCGCTGGGGCTTCGATGTCAACATCTACAACGTCCCCGATCTCGAAGCCTTCCTGAAGGCAGTGCTCCTGCAACCACGCTCGGTGACCTCGGACTTCAACTTCCCGAAATGGCATTATTACGGGCTCGGGTCGGGCCAGGACGGCCAGCGCCACGCATACGAGGAGCGTAAGACCGGCCCACACCTTGACCGTCGTGGTTGACGCCTCAAGACCGTCCCGAGGCAGTTCACCTAGTGCACTGACACATACAACGGAATCACATTCAAACAGGAGCTGTGAACTTCTGGAATGGGTCAGGTTCGGAAGTCAGCCGAAGCCACAGGTGCGGAAGTCGATTTCGGGCCACTGGATGTCTGTTCATAGCTGAGGGTGTCGAACAAGTCTGCTCGGAACCGAGTTCCGGTGTCCGCTGTTGATAATAGCGGACATTTCGGTTCCGCCTTAGCGGTCAGCTGAGGTGGTTTTTGCGATATTGGTCTGGTTGAGTGGGATTTTGCGGCATTGGTCAGGCCATCATGGTCAGCGGGGGCGGTCTTGCGGTGTGTGCGGCCAGCCTTTTCAGGTTCTGGACGGTGGCGGTCAGCAAGAACTCATCCCGGGCCCCAGACAGGCCCCTCAGTCTGAGCCTAACCATCGAGAGAATATTTTTGGCCTCGCCAAACAGCGCCTCGATCTTCTTCCGTTCTCCGCTGGAGTCCACGTAGGCCTCGGTCTGTATCAAAGTGCGGGCGTAGTCACGGGCATCCTCGTTTATATCGCGCGGGACCTTGCGGGACGGCGTGGTCGGACAACATCGGGGCTTCAACGGACAGCCATCGCAGTCGTACTTGCTCGACCGATAGAGCAGGGTCTTGCCGCCGTGTCGCCTGCCGGTAGTCTTCAGCGTCTTCTCTTGCGGGCAAACATAAACGTCGCGCTCCTTGTCATAGCAGAAGTCATCGCGGGAAAGACTTCCGTCGTCGCGCTTGGCTTTATCACGCACTGGGATGTGGGGCGTGATATCGCGTCCGACCAACCAGCCGAGCATCTCGCCCGTCCCGTAGGCGACATCGCCGGCGATACGATCGGGTTTCAGGCCAAAGCGATCTTCGGTCCGATCGATCATGGTCTCGGTAGCATCCACTTCCTTGGAGAGGCGCGTCGGCGTCGCCTCGACATCCAGGATGACGGCGTTCTCCATGTCGATCAGATAGTTCAGGCTATAGCCGAACATCACCTTGTTGCGGCCCCGCGTCGTCCAGGCGGCGCAGGGATCGCTCGGCGACATCGCCTTGGGCGCGCGTTCGGGATTGGTCGGCGGGTTCTCGCTCTCCAGTGCTACCAGATACTCACTCACCGGGTGCCTCGCCCGCTGCGCGTCCGTCCAGTCGACCTCCGATCCCTCGACCCGCTGGAAGCGGCTGGCATTGGCCTCGATAACCGAGGCATCCACGGCAAAGCCCCCGCCGCCGACCAACCCCGCCGTCATGCAGCCGCAGACCACCTCCTCGAACACCTTGCGCAGGATATCGCTGTCGCGGAAACGGCCGTGACGGTTCACCGAGAAGGTCGAATGGTGCGGAACCTTGTCCTCCAGGCCCAGGCCGCAGAACCAACGATAGGCCAGGTTCATCTGTACCTCCTGGCACAAGCGCCGCTCCGAGCGGATCGAATAGCAGTAGCCGACAATCAGCATCCGGATCAGCAGCTCCGGATCGACCGACGGACAACCGGTATGGCTGTAGTACGGCGCCAGCTCGCCGCGAAGCCAGCTCAGCTCCAGAACCGCGTCGATCCGGCGTAGAAGATGATCGCCCGGAACCATATCCTCGAGATCGAATTCATAAAAAAGACGGTCTTGCCGACGTACAGGCTCGCCCATCCGGATTGTCGTCACCGATCCAGTCTTCCAGCCGATCGGGAAACAAGGTGCTTTGCCCACGATCTATGCCCTT
>JAZFYE010000077.1:0-2649 GCA_036475395.1 Phycisphaerales bacterium | reverse complement strand
GTGATCGTGTTCGCGACCCCGATGAGGGCGATCAGCACGGCCATCGAGAGTAGGACGAAAAGGAAGCCGAGGATCGAGAAAATCTGGGTCTCTAGATCGGATTGGAGCTCCTCCTGGTCGGCTACCTTGACCGTGGGGTACTGCTCGGCGATCGGGGCGATGGCGGCCTTGCCCTGGTCCAGGGTTACTCCATCGGCCAGTTTGATGTAGACCTGGGCGTCCAGCTGCTCGGTGTAGTTCTCTTCATATCCTTCGAGCGAGATGAAGAAGCCGGCGGCGCCAGGCGCCTCGTACAGTCCCTGTAGCTCGAGCGTCTGGATACCGGTCTGAAGGAACTCGAATTCGACCTGCTGGCCGAGCTGCCAGTCGTTGTCTTCTGCTATCGGGAAGTCGACGGCGAAGCCGGTCGTGCCGAAGCCGCTGATTTGTCCTTCCGTGCGCTCGAACGCAATCAAGCTTGTGAATGACTCGTCGGCTGCGCTGATAAAGACGACGTTGTCGTCGACTCTCGCGACGTTCTGACGCAGCCTTCCCAGCTCGCTCACCTCGGGTAGCACTTCCACCTCGTCAGCAAAGGCAGTGGTGAAACCCTGTCCGCCGAATGCGTTCTGAGCCTGGGCGATCAAGTCGGCCTGGATGCCGGTATCGAATATCTCGTCGATGGTTCCCCGGATCGAAGCTGCGAACACCGCGGCGACCGTCATCAGCGCGACGCCAATCATCAGAGCGGAGGCAGCGGCCGCTGTCCGCCGCGGGCTGCGCACGGTGTTTTCCTGGGCGAGTTTGCCGGTGATGTTGGATAGCCGCGCAAACGGGGCGGCGAGCCATCTCGTCAGCAACGGGGCTGCGAGCGGGCTCAATGTGGTGACGCCCAGCACAGTGAGGAGAGCCGCCAGCCCCACGGTCGCGATCACCGGTTGGCCGGGCAGCCCGATGTCGGCGAAGAGGGTCCCAAAAAGGAGCCCGATCCCTAGAACGAGAAGCCCGGTGCCAAATATGGCACGTTTCGTCAGCGACCCGCGACGCCTAGGCGTGGCATCCGCTCGCATAGCCTCGACCGGAGCCACTCGGCTGGCCCTCCTTGCCGGGATCAACGCCGAGATCAAGGTAACCCCGGTTCCAACGAGAATTGCAACGACAACAGTTCGCAGGGAGAGTTGCAGCGAGGTCGAGGGCAGAGACAAACCCGCGGCCTCCAGCAGCGACCTCAGTCCTATTGCGAGCAACAGACCCAGCCCAACCCCGATCACGGACGCAGCGGTTCCAACGATCAGCGCTTCGACGAGGACCATTCGCGTAACCTGGCGACCGGTGGCTCCCAATGCCCGGAGCAGCGCGAGCTCTCGGGTGCGTTGCGCGACGATGATCGTGAAGGTGTTGTAGATGATGAAGGTCGATACAAACAATGCAATGAACGCGAAGACCTGGAGGAAGGTCGTCAGGAAGCCGAGCTGATCATTGATTTGACGCGCCTGCTCCTCCGCCGCGGTCTGGCCCGAGGTGACTTCGACTCCGGGGGGAACGGCCGCTTGGACGGCGGGAATGACCTCGTCCACGTTGGCGTCTGCCGTGACGGTGGCTTGGACGCTGTTGACCTCACCGGCCGCGTCGAGGATGTCTTGGGCGGTGGTGGTGTCGAACAGCGCAAAGGTCGCTCCTCCGATGCTCGACTCGCCACCGAAGCCGGCTACCCCGACCAGTATGAACTCGCGGCGCTCGTCGGCGGACAGAATCACCAGCGTGTCGCCGAGCGCCAGGCCCTCGCGCTCGAATGTAGCGCCGTCGACCGCGACATCAGTCGGGCCGGTCGGTCGTACGCCTTCGATGATCTCGAAACCGGTGTTGGCTTGCACGTCCGGCCAGTTCGCCCCGAAGCTCGGGGAGAGACTCGAGCTTGCCTGCTCGCCGTCCGGGCCGATGATTACTGCGAAACCGGCTACAGATGCCCAGGCCTCGTCGATACCGTCGACCGCCTGGACATCGGCAACCACGGTGTCTGACATCCGCACCGAATCGCCTCCGAAGGTCAGCGCCGGATCGAACTCCGGTTGGACGTTGATATCCACGCCGGCGAATGCGTTGGCGAACACGTCCTCGAATGCCTTGCTCGTGGTATCTCCATAAATGAACGTTCCTGCGATGAAGGCAACACCGAACGTGATCGAAACGAAGGTGGCGAACAGTCGTCGCTTGTTGGAGAGCATCGTCTTCCACGTCGTTCGAAACACTGGCTCAGCCCCAGCGTGGCTCGGAGAACGTCATTCTCCGAGGTGTTTCATGTGTTCGAGGATCGAATCAACGGTGGGGTCGACCATCTCGTCCACGATGTCGCCCTCGTCGAGGAAGACGATTCTGTCTGCGTAACTCGCGGCGATCGGGTCGTGGGTGACCATCACGATCGTCTGAGAGAATTCATCGACGGCTCGCCGCATGAACGCGAGGAGCTCCGCCTCCGCCTTCGAGTCCAGGTTTCCGCTCGGCTCGTCGGCAAAGACGATGTCCGGCCTGGTGACCAGGGCTCGGGCGGCGGCGACTCGCTGCTGCTCTCCGCCGGAGAGCTCAGCCGGCCGGTGGTCGAGCCGATCCTCGAGCCCCACTGCGGTGACGACATCGTTGAACCAGGCCTCATCAGGCTCGGTGCCGGCGATC
>JAZFYE010000076.1:0-9490 GCA_036475395.1 Phycisphaerales bacterium | reverse complement strand
AGGCGCTGACACCCCACCACCACCGGAATCCCCAACGCCGCCGCCACGATCGACGTGTGGCTCGTCCGCCCACCCGCGTCCGTCGCAAACGCGATCACCTTCTCCAGGTCCAGCGACGCCGCCCGGGCCGGCGTCATGTCGTGCGCCACCACCACCACCGGCTCGGTCTGGCGCGCCAGACGGTCCTCCGATTCCCCGATCAGCTTGCTCAGCACCCGCCGATCCAGGTCCATCAGATCGTTCGTCTTTTGGCGAAATACCTCGCTGTCCATTGCCCGGAACCGCGCGCTCAACGCCCGGAAAGCCGTGGCCACCGCATACTCAGCCGTCACCCGCTCCTGGTCGATGCTCGTCCGCACCGGCTCCAGCAACGACGGATCGTGCAGCATCCCCAGATGAAACTCGAAGATCTTGGCCGGCTCAGGCCCCAACTGCTCAGCGATCCGGTCACGGTCCTGCTCAAGCTCCCTCGTCGCCGCCCCGATCGCCGCCTCCAGCCGCTCGTGCTGCCTCGCCACCTGATCCTCTGCCACCGTTCGGTGCGGAACATAGTGCAGCGCGTCGTCCAGGACCAAAGCCCGACCGATAACCACGCCCGGCGATACTGGGATTCCCTTGATTACTTCCATGGAGCACGCGTCAGCCACCCCCAGCGCCGCGAACGCCCGACCCGCCCAAGCCGGGACCCGTCGCCAGGGACCGCCTCAGTATACCCCAACCACGCCCCGCACATGTTAATCTAGGTAATCCAGGCCAGCCCCAGCCCCGCCCGCCGGTCCATCTTCCGCCCCTCCCCCCAAAGCGAGCCGGGTCCGCCGCGGCGGCTCGGACCGGTCACCGGCTCCAGACAAGGGGTAGGTTACAGATCCTGGAACCACGTTGAATTTTTTTTGCACCTGGGACTCGAACTCGGACGCTGCGATCCGCATCGCTGACATCCAAAGCCAGCGTGCCTAACCAGTTCCACCACAGGGGCTAGCAGACCCGGCCATTACCATGTTGCTGCTGGGTCTACTTTTTTGCGTCCTTAAGATCTTTTTTCGATTTGTCCGTCCTCTTCGGGTAGTAGTTGAAGTGTTGTGCCATCACGTCAATCATTTTGCAAGCATGCCCAACTGTCATTTGCAACCGAGCTACCTCCTGTCTTCGCATGCTATCAATTGGGTAGAGAACGGCCGTGTGGAAGTACAAGGTCGTTGTTCTTGATTCTAGGTAGCCCTGCAGGTTCATCGAATCTACCCAAACAGTGCGTAACGACGGGTCAATTTGTACTGGCAAGTCCTGAATCACTACTTGGGCTTGGCCTGATGATTCCGATGGGGTTTCGGTATTCGCTGGATTCTGTTTTTGTGATTCGCTCATTTGTTGCACCATTTCCTACCTTGAACGTGCATGTTGATCCGGTTGCATCGCTGGACTCGCTTTGCCCAGACGAGAACTTGAATCGAATCGGGCTTTCATCTTCTTCGATGAAGTTGACTTGAAGGCGAAGTTTCAAAGCGCATGCGATCCTTGCCAGTGTACGTATTGAATGTCCGTCGTAATCAGCATTCTCGACACGAGCGACTGCCGATTGGCTTGTTCCAACCATTTCGGCCAGTTCGTTCTGAGTAAGATTGCGCTCTGTCCTTGCTTCATACAGCTGTTCTGAGATCCCCGCAGCAATATCCGATAGCGCGATTTGTAGTAGTAATTCACTGTCATCACCGACCATCCGCTCAAGGATTTTGGTTGCATCGCGCGTCATCGCGTTAGTCCTCTTCGATGTATGTATGTCGCTCTGGATTCGCTAGAAACCTGCGCTTCCTTTCAATTGCCCTGTCAATATCTATTTCGTCTACCTTTCCTTCCTTGCTACACCCGTGAGCGAGCACCGCCATACCTTGGCCAAAGAAGTACAGAATCCGATAGTGAACATTCATGTAGGTTGGACGCAATTCGTGTATGCTGTCCCTGAGAGGAGCTCCTGTTGGCCGCGTCAGCTTGTATCCAAAGTATTTGAGACGGCCGATGTAGCTAATGCATTTCGGTAGAACCTTCTTCCTGTCCAGTCCTTCGAGCCATACCTTCACTGGGGCAGTGCCATCAGCTTCACAGTAGAAGATCACTTCCGTTTGCGGCACGGCCGATGTCCTGTATTAGTATCTCAAATTTGATATACTAAAGCAAGTTGAAAATCATGTCAATGTCAAAATCGCGGAAAACAGGACGAAATCACCCATTTGGGGGCTACTCCGAAGGAGGCATGGGCGGTTTCTGAACGATTCGGGCGTCGCTAGTGTAGATGTGACCGGTTCCTGGCCTGTCGTACAACGCCACCGTTCAGCAGCAATATCGAAGAACTGTGTATCCAGTTCCATCCCCGCGAAACGGCGGACCAGCCTCTCACATGCGATCAGCCTACTGCCAGAGGTGGGCTAAGCCCTTTATCTAACGACGAGGGGGCTGCGATGTCAATCTGTCCCCACCCCTGCCCAAGCGGCCTGACAGGGCCACCTGGGCTGGATGCTGCCGATTCCCAGACAGGGACAGTGGCTCGGTAACCAGGGTGACCCCTAGCTAGGTGACAGCTCCTCAGGTGACAGCTAGTCAGGTGACACCTCGATAGGCGTCTTGCGTCAACGTCAAACACAGATAGCCTAAAAGCCGAACGACTGGAACTTGGGTTTCCGGGGGGGGTGTTCCACTCGTGCTCACAAAGCTCGGCGGTGGAGCCGGGCGAAGGTCAATGGGAAATGTCGGCTCAGGAGGATTTCACGATGATCCCTCGAATGGCACTACTGGTGGTAACTGGTATCGCGTCAGTTGCGCTGGAGTCTGTCCATGCTGGAGTTGTCTTGCTTGTAAGCAGCGCGGATACTGACAACGTGCTGCGATTCGATGGAATAACGGGTCGTTTCATAGATGTGTTTGCAAGTGGTGGAGGTTTGGACGGGCCGACAGACTTGACGATGGGACCGGACGGCAATCTCTACGTTGCAAGCTTCTTCAATAATTATGTTCTGCGATATGACGGCACTACGGGGGACTTCAAAGATATCTTCGCCAGTGGCGGTGGGCTGGAAGCACCTTTAGGTCTGAGGTTCGGACCGGACAACAATCTCTATGTGAGCAGCCTGTTGACAGATGACGTATTGCGCTACGACGGAAGGACGGGGGACTTCATTGACCACTTTGCGAGCGGTAACGGACTTGATGGACCGGTGGGCGCGGTGTTCGGCCCCGACAGCAATCTTTACATCGCGAGTAGCGAGACCGACAGGGTGCTACGTTTTGATGGCGCTACGGGCGATTTTATCGACGTATTTGCCACCGACGTCGGCCTCGATGAGCCGAGGGGCTTAGCATTTGGACCAGACGGAGACCTCTACGTCAGTAGTTTCCAGTCTGGTGCAGTCCATCGCTACGACGGGGCGACGGGGGATTTTATTGATGTCTTTGCATCGGAGGGATTGGATGGTCCAGTGGGTTTGGCGTTTGGACCTGATAGCAATCTCTATGTCGTATCAAAAGGCGTTGATGGTGTTCTTCGATACGACGGCACTACCGGTGATTTTATTGACGTCTTTGCATCTGGGAACGGTCTTTCAGGCCCAACGTTTCTGACGTTCATACCCGAGCCAGCTAGCCTCGCGCTGTTTGCCCTCGGGTCGTTGACCGCGAGGCGCCGCCGACGCCGCTAGCCGCTGCCCATTCGCAAGGTGAGGATGATCTTCGGGCCGACCCGCTCGTGGGCGGCCTTGTTTCGTCGGGGCGTTGAATTTGATATCTCGACAACACCGGACACGTACCCTCCCCTAGCTCCGCGCGCATCGCCCGCTGGAGCCCCGGACCCCTCACTCCCAACCCCTGATTTCGACGTTTCGACGTTTCGTCCCCACTATGCGCCCTGGGCGACTCTGCGGTGAGTCCGAAGAGCTATCAGCACTCAATCCCTTCCTTCCCCCTCCCTTCATCCGTGTCCATCTGTGTTCATCTGTGGTTTCTCCCCTCTGCGTCCTCTGTGCCTCTGCGGTGAGTCCTCTCGTGCGCGCCACCGTGTCCGCGCGCGCGACGCATCTTTGTGCGCGCCCGGAAACTCGATCACTCCGACAAGGCGTCGAGGCTTGGCACCTCAACCGGGCCCGACTCCGGCCGAGGCTGACCGTGCCAGAGGTAGAACGCGACCGCCTTGAAATCGTCGATGATCACGAGGATGCACGGCAAGACGACAAGGATCAGGACGGTTGCACTCATCAAGCCGGCCGAGATGCTGACCGCCATCGGAATGAGGAAGTGAGCCTGGAACGAGGTTTCGAGCATGAGCGGGGTCAGGCCGAGGATCGTGGTGATCGTTGTAAGAAAGATTGGTCGGAGTCGGTGTCGGCCGGCGTCGATGAGGGCTTCGCGCAGGTTGAGGCCTTCTTTTCGCCTGGTGTTGTAGAAATCAACGAGGATGAGCGAGTCGTTGACGACCACGCCGCTGAGGGCCACGAAGCCGATGAGGCTGAGGAAGGTGATCTGGTATCCGAGCAAGAGGTGTCCCCAGATGACGCCAATGATGCTGAAGGGGATGGCGAGCATGACGGCGAGCGGTTGGAGGTAACTGCCGAACAGCCAGGCGAGGATGATGTAGATCAGCACACTCGCAGCGGCAAACCCGATGGGAAGCGTAGAGAACGCTTTGGTCATTTGGCGCTGCGTGCCGCCCAGCTCAATGCCGAGCCCGGGGAACTCCACTTGGAGGCGATCGAAATCGGGTTGCAGGGCGGCGAGGATCGGTTCGGCGGGAACGTCCGGTGCGGTATCGGCGATGATGGTGACTGCGCGGTTTCGATTGACACGATGGATGACCGAGTGGCTGGTTGCCTCGATGACCTCGGCAACCTCGGCGAGGGGTACGCGCCCGCCGTCGGGCGTGATGATGTACATGTTCTCGATCGCATACAGGCTGCGCCGCGATTTTTCGGCGAGCCGTACGCGGACCTTGATATCCTCGCGCTGGTCGGAGTAGACGTGAGGCTCAAGCCCGTACAGCGCACCGCGAACCTGGGCGGCGACATCCGCGACGGTCAGGCCGAGCGGGGCGGCCCCCGGCTTGAGGTTCACTTGCACCTCGCGCTGCCCGCGGGCGTTGTCATCGGCGATGTCGTAGACGCCCTTATAGTGTCCGAGCAGGCTCCTGACGGCGGCGACGGCCTCTTGAAGGTCCGCCTCGTCCGGACCGGTGACGATGATCGTGATGTCCGGTCCGGAGAAGCCGCCCTGAATCTCAATGAACCGCAGTCGTTCGACATCGTTGATGACCCCGATGCCGTTGCGAATGGAGGCGATGACCTCGGACGATTCTCGCTCGCGCTGGTCATCGTCAATCGCCGTCAGTTCCACGAAAAGCTGCGCGAGATGGCCACCGGCGCCGCTGTCGCGGCCCGTGTCCAGGTCGACGCTGGCGCCGATCAACGTCGAGACGGACTTCACTTCCGGCTCGGCCCTGGCGGCGGCTTCGATGCCTTGCACGACCTGGTCGGTGCGCTCGATCGCCGTGCCCACCGGCATCCGCAGATCGATGATGATGGTTTCGGAATCGGATTCGCCGATGAACGTGAACTCGGCGCGGCCGCCGGCGACCATACCGACGGAGGCTATCAGGGCGGCAAGGGCGGCGGCGAGGGTTGCGTAGCGATATCGAAGGAGAAACGCCAGCAGCCGCGCGTAGCTGGGAACGATCCGGTCCATGATCAGGTGATCGCGGGCGACCTCGAAGCGTCGTATCCGCTGTGCGAATCGGCCCGGACGAGTCCGATCACGGCGCAACAGACTATGACCCATGTGGCTGGGCAGGATCAACACCGCTTCCACGAGGCTGAACGCCAGGGCACAACTGACCACGACGGGAAGAGCGCCGATGAGATCGCCGATCTGGCCTTGAATGAACCGCAGCGGGAGGAACGCAACGATGCTGGTGAGGACGGTGGCGACGACCGGCCAGAAGACTTGCTCGGCCCCCTTGATCGCGGCGACCAAGGCCGGTTCTTGGCGGTCATACCGGGCCTGGATGTTCTCCGCGACGACGATCGCATCGTCCACCAGCAAACCGAGTACGACGATCATTCCGAACATCGTGAGAAGATTGAGCGTGATACCGACGATCTGCATGACGATCAGGGCGCCGGAGAGCGCTATAACCAGCCCGAGCCCGACCCACAGCGCGACACGCCAGTTGAGAAAGAGCAACAGCGTTGCGAACACCAGCAGCGCGCCCCACCGTGCGTTACGGACCAACAAGTCGAGCCGGCCCTCGATAAAGCGGGCGAGATCCGAATGGGTCTGCACGTCACAGCCGGCGGGTATGAGATTCGGCGATCTGAGGCCGAGCTCGTAGGCGCTTCGCCGATTGGTCTTAAACCGCTCGGCGGCGGGATTGGAGGACGAAGAGTCTGCGGTGAACGAATTGAGAACGCCCAGAACACGGTCGTTGAGTTGGGTCTCAAAGGTGGAATCAGATTGGCCGGCTGCGAACCGGACTCCCGCCACATACGCGCGGGCCATCTGAGCGATCTTCACGGCATCCTGGTCGCCGGTCTTGTATACGGTGAGGCTGACGGAGGAACGGCCGTTGAACCGCGTGATCAGTTGTTCGTCAACGTAATACTCGCGGACATCGGCGATGTCGCCGACGCGCAGGACCTGGCCTTGCGGGCTGGCCTTGACGACGATCTGCCGAATCTCTTGTGCCTGCTCGGGGACCCCCATGGTGCGGACGCTTATGTCGCCGACTCCGGTGCGCACTGAGCCGCCGGGGACATCCACCATCCACAGGCGGATTTGATCGGCGACCTGGGGAAGGCTGAGCCGGTGCTCCAGCAGCGCGGCGGGCGAGACGTCGATGCGAATCTCGTAATCGCGTACGCCGGACATCACGATCTGGCCCATTCCCCGAAGGCTGTTCAGATCGTCGCGAATGTGGCGAATCGCGCGCTTCAGGGCCTCCTCCTCGGCGTCGCCAAAGAGCGTGACCATGATGGTCGGCATTCTGGGCTCAAACTCGTGGACATCGATCTGCTCGGCCTCATCGGGCAGATCGCGCAAGGTGTCGATGGCGCGCTCGACCTCGTCGACTGCTTTGTCTACGTCATCGAGATCGGAGCGGAACTCGACGGTGATGCCGCCGCCGCCCTCTGCGAGCGTGGTGGTGAGGCGCTCGACCTCGTCGAGATCGGCCAAGGCGTCCTCGACCTTCCGGGCCATGCCTTCCTCAACTTCGGCCGGGCTTGCCCCGGGATAGGGCAACGTGACCAAGGCGGAGTCGGGCGTCGTATCGGGGAAGAATTCGCGCGTCAGCGTGATCGCCGACGCCACGCCGCCGATCAGGATGGCCGCCATCAGGAGATTCACGGGCACCGGCCGGGTCATGCCGAAGCGCGGGATGCTCACGGCACACCCTCGGCCCAGGGCAGCTGCGCGGTCGCCGTCTCGGCGGGCCTGCCCAGCGACACCGGCTCGACCTCCATACCGTCGGGCAGCGACCGGGCGGCGTTCACTACGACCAACGTGCCGTCGGGCAATGGCTCGGCGAGCACCGCCCATTGCTCGGCCACCACACCCAGCTGAGGGAACTCGCCCTGCACGTGGAAATCAACACGGACCTCGATACTTCGCACGACGTTGTCTTCGATCGTCAACAGGCGATCACCGACCAGGGCTCGGCGCGGCACGATATAGCGGCGCTCGACGCGACCGGCAATGACGGTTCCCTGCACGAACTTCCCCGGCGGCAGCAATCCGGGATCGTGCGGATCCTGCTCGACCTCGACGTAGACGGCCATCGTGCGGGTGGAGCTGTCGTCTTCGGGCGCGATGCGGCGCACCTCGCCCTGCCAATGCTGACTTGATGCGCTTCGAGCACTGATCAGCACCTGATCGCCAAGCGCAAGGGCGGGCCTGGCGCTGGAGGGCAGTTGCAGGGGCACTTCGATTCGGCGCAGGCTCACAACGCGCGCGACGCGCTGACCCGGCGAGAGGCGCTCACCCTGCTCGACATCGACATCCTGGATAAAACCGTCAAGCGGGCTGCGAATCGTACATCGCTGCACGTTCAGCTCCGCCACCTTCGCCTCGGCTTCGAGACCGAGGCGTTGAGCCTCGAACCGCTCGCGGCGCGGGCCGATCTTCGCAAACTCCTCCTCGGCCAATCGCTCAATGCGTTGCGTTACCTTGAGGTCCTGCTCGACGCGATCGACTTCTCGTTGCGTCGCTCCATTTCCCTGGAAGGCATCAATGGCTCGCTGAAAATCTCTCTGGGCCAGCTCGGTTTCCTTTTGGGCAAACTGGACTCGGTCCTCGAGGCTTTGCTCCTCCAGAGCCAGTTGGGCAAGTTGGGCCTGAATCTCGCTGATTCGTTGAGCGATGATCTGCCGGTGCTGAACAAAGTCGGACTCGTCGAGCTGGGCGAGGATGTCGTCCTTAGCCACTTCAGCGCCTTCGACGACGTTCGCCGGGACACGCGTCACGATGGCGGACACTTGGGCCGGGACGTCGGCGGAGTCCATCGCGGCCGCGGTCCCGAAGCCTTGCCACTGGCGATGGACGGGAACGGCCAGCGCTTTCATCACCGCCACACGTCGAGGCCGATTCGGCACATCGGTAGCTTGGGGAACCGGCTTGGTGTTTATGAGCACCCGCACAATTACCGCGGCAAGTCCAAGCAGGACCACCGCGACGACGGTCTGCGTAATCACCGACACGATGATGTTGCGCGGCTGTGGCATGGCAGTTGCGCCCGGCAAGCGACGGGAGTGGACCCATACGGTAGGCCGACCCACGTCACAGATCGAGTCGTACAACAGCAGCCATCGGTTCAAACGAACCGCGGGGCAAACACAAGTCGCCTCGGCCGACCCACCTCGACAATCACCACGAATGGCTCAGGTCGTGGACGATCTGGTAGGCTAAAGACGATGGCCGAGTTGCTGAACCTGGATGAAGTTCGTCACGTGGCGAAGCTGGCGCGGTTGGATTTGTCGCACGAGCAGTTCCAGCAGTATCGCCGCGAGCTTTCGTCGGTTGTGGCGCATATCGCCAAGCTCAACGAGGTGGACGTACAGGGCGTCGAGCCCATGGCCCAACCACACGACCTCACGAACCGGCTGGACGAAAACGAAGTCATCGCGCCGATGTCGGTCGAGCAGGTGCTCGGGGCGGCGCCGGCGGTCGAAGGTCAATTTCTGGCCGTACCGAAAGTGCTCGGTGGCGAGGATGAGCGGTAACGAGGGACATGCCCAGCGACTCTGGAAGCGAAGCCAACATGGATGAGGGCGCGAAGATCCCTGGCCTGGTTGGCGCGTTGCGCCGGCGCGAATCCAGCGCTGTCGAACTCGTCGATCAGTACTTGCAGCGGATCGATCGGCTGAACTCGAGTCTCAACTGCTTCTGCGAAACCTATCCGGAGCGGGCACGCGCTACGGCGCAGCAGATCGATCAGCAGCTTGCGGCCGGTGATCAGATCGGACCG
>JAZFYE010000075.1:0-29531 GCA_036475395.1 Phycisphaerales bacterium | reverse complement strand
GCTTGCTTGATGAAGTCAACCGCTTGGCCGATCGTCTGAATCTTCTCCGCTTGCTCGTCGGGGATCGAGGTCTCGAACTCGTCTTCGAACTCCATGACCAATTCAACCGTATCGAGGCTGTCGGCGTGGAGGTCGTTGGTGAAGTTCGTCTCGCGGGAGATGGTACTCTTGTCCACCCCCATTTGCTCAGCGACGATGTCAATCACTTTGGCTTCGATCTCGGTTTCCGTCACGGTGAGCTCTCCTGACAAGACGGGCGTCCCGTTCGAGGGACATTCGGCGACCACTATAGCCTCTATCGGCGTCGAATCAATGCGTACAGCAGCAGACCGGCCCCGGATCGGACGTCCTGGGTCGGGTGAGGTCTCAGCACACCAGCCCGCCGTCAACAACCAGCACATGCCCCGTCAGGTAGCCGGACAGATCGGAGGCGACGAACGAAACGGCGTGGGCGATCTCCTCGGGCCGGCCGAAGCGCCGCACCGGCAACGTCTTGGTCACTTGCTCCCTGAGCTGGGGGGAGAGGGCATTGAGCATGCTCGTCTCGACGAATCCTGGGGCCACGACGTTCGCGGTGATCCCCTTCGAACCCAACTCCTTGGCGAGCGACTTCGTCATGCCAATGAGCCCAGCCTTGGCCGCAGCGTAGTTCGCCTGGCCGGGGTTGCCGATGATCCCGGTGACGGAGCTGATGTTGATGATCCGCCCAAACCGACCCCGCATCATGGGGCGGACCGCGGCGCGACAGGCCACGAAGGCCGATCTCAGGTTCACCTGCATGACGGTGTCGAAGTCTTCGTCACACATGCGGAGCACCAAGCCGTCCCGCGTGATGCCGGCGTTGTTCACGAGGATATCTAGTCGGCCGTGGGTGGACGCCACATCCTCAACGAGTCTGGCCAGCGTGTCACCATCGGCGACGTCACAGGGTCGAGCCTCGGCGGCGCCGCCGGCTTCCTCGATCTCCCGGCAGACCGCCTCCAGCGCCTCCGCGGAGCGACTGACGAGCACCACCGATCGGCTGTCCGCCGCAAGACGCAAGGCAATGGCCCGGCCGATGCCGCGGCTGGCTCCGGTTACGATCGCGACACGCGTTTCGATGGCTGGCCCCAAGCGCTTGGAGGATGCAATAAACGAAAATTGGCCCGCGCGAGGCGGGCCAGGATTGTACTGGACTGCGTTGAATTGCCAACCGGAGACGGCGGCGACTCAGGGAGGTCCCGGCGGCTTGCGCTTTGGAGGCCTCTTTCTTTTGCCGGGCATCCCACCACCACCCGGGCTCATCGGGTTTGAAGGACCTCCGGGCCGCAACCCTGGACCTTCCGGCACCCCGCCCCCACCACTGCTTCCGTTGGCGTAGATCTTCTGCGGAGCCCGGTAGTCCTCGTCTGGCTTGTTCGCCAGCTCCTCCTCTTCCGCGAGCACGGCAAACCAGGCAGCAATCCAATCAACACCGCTAAGCCGGTCCATGATCCCCGGAGGAGTCGGTGCTGCATCGAACCTCGCGCCATCCATTTCATCAACGCTGTAGTGCCATAGTTGAGGTTGGAACGTAGCATCGACGTAAATGATCGCCAGAGCGCAGGTATAGTTGTCGTCTTGAGGATCGGATCCGGTCTGCACATCGATTCTGGCGATCTGGTTCGTTGTCTGATCCCAGGTACCAGAGTCCACCAGAGCCTCCAGCTCCAGACGATCAGCCGTGGACACCATACTGGCTACGACCTGGTCGTCGCCCCGGGCAAAGGCGTCAAAGAACTCCAGCACCGCTCGTCTGGCCTCATCGTTGTCCGGGGCCTTGTCCTCGGGCAGCCGAACCCGCTCGTCGATTCCAAGCTGGGCCATCAGCTCGCTGATCAGCGTGAGCTTGGGCGGTGGAGGCGGCGGAGACGTGTAGTTTCGTGCGACGACCGCTGCCGGCTCCGCCTCGTCGCTACCGCAGCCCGTCACGGCGGCTACAACCACGACGCATGCGACTCCGGCCACGGCGGCTCCGATCCCTTTGCTGTTACGGCTGGTCATGATTCTTCACCTTCACGCTTGGGTTGATGCGACGCATCAGGCCGCAGAGAACATTCCCGGGGGCAAGCTCGTGAACAGTCATTGTACCCTCCCCCACGAGCCTATGACAGGTCTGAGCCCACCGAACCGGGCTGATGATTTGTTCGACGAGCCGCTGCCTGAGAAGTTCCAGGTTCTCCAGATCGTGCGGCTGGGCGGTCACGTTCGACCAGACCGGCACCCGCAGCGGGAAAACTTCGATCTCCGCCAGGGCCTCTGCCATGGTGTCAGCCGCAGACTGCATGAGGGGCGAGTGGAAGGCCCCAGCCACCGCCAACCGCATGGCCCGGAGGTCCAGCCGCCCAGCAACCTCGATCGCACGCTCGCAGGCGCCGCAATGGCCGGACAGCACGATCTGGCCTGGGGCATTGAGGTTGGCGATCACCAGGACCTCGCCGGCCGCCGCTTCGTCGCAGATCGTCTGAGCCCGGTCTTCCCCGGCCCCGATGAGCGCAACCATGCCGCTCTCGGTTCGCTCGGCCGCCTCCTGCATCAGCCGGCCGCGCCGCGCGACCAGCCGCAGGCCCTGCGCGAAGTCGAACGCTCCAGCCAGGTGCAGCGCCGTGTACTCCCCCAGGGACAATCCCGCTGCCGCCGCAATCGGCAGCTCACCATCTCGTTCCGCCAGCCCTCTGAAGCTCGCCACCGCACACACATAAAGCGCCGGCTGAGCGACGTCCGTCCGGTTTAACCGGTCCGTCGGCCCGCCAAAGCACAGGTCGCTCAGCGGCGCGCCCAGCGAGTCGCCTAGGACATCGTCGGCTTCAGCGAACGCGCCCGCAGCCGCCCTCGAGGCATCATGCCACGCCTGGCCCATCCCGACGGCCTGGGCACCCTGACCGGGACAGAGGATGACCGCTTCAAACCCTTGCGCCTCCATGCCTACGATCCTCTAAGTCTCCACGCCGACGCTACAGCTTCCACACGCTGGTGGCCCAGGTCAGTCCGCCCCCGATCGCCGCGAACAGCACCGTATCACCGCGCTTGATCTTCCCGGCTCGCCAAAGCTGGTCGAAGCACAGACCCACCGAGCCGGCGGAACTGTTGCCAAACTTGTCGATATTGATGTATACCTTCTCCGGCGGCAATCCCAGCTTCTCGCGAGCCGCCTCGATGATCCGCACGTTGGATTGGTGGCAGATGAACTGGCTGATCTGCGAAGGGCACAGGCCGGTCTCGTCCAGCGCTTCCTGGATCATCTGGCGCAGCTTGACGATCGCGAACTTATAAATCTCGCGACCATTCATTCGCAGACATCCGATGCGGATCGCGTTTTCGCTGTCCCACTGCGGTATCTCATGCTCGCGCTGGGGCATGTACAGCGACTCCCAGTTCGATCCGTCGGCGAACATCGTCTGATACAGGCAACCCAGTGCGTGATCCTCATCTCGGGTGAGGATGACGGCTCCGGCCGCGTCGCCGAACAGGATCGACAGACTCCGATCGGAGTAGTCGATCACCGTGCTCATGGCATCGCAACCGACAACGCCGATCGCATCGAACCGGCCGCTGCGAACGAGTGAATCAGCCACGTTGATGCTATAAACGAATCCGCTGCAGGCGGCGACGAGATCGAACGCGCCGGCTGGGGCGGCGCCGACTTCAGCAGACACTCGGGCCGCCACCGATGGGCAAGTCATCTCACCCGTGACGCTGGCCACGATCACTAGGTCCAGCTCGTTGCCCGGCATGCCGGCATCTTCCAGCGCACGAGACAGCGCCTCGCGCGAAAGCGTGAACGTACCTTGGCCCGGCTGATCAACGATGCGGCGCTCGCGAATACCCGTGCGCCGGACGATCCACTCGTCCGTAGTATCCAGCATCTTTTCGAGGTCGGCGTTGGTCAGCACACCTGCAGGCACGGCCGACCCCACCCCGGCGATGCGAACCCCGCATCCGGCGCGTGGCGTCATGCGACCGCTTCTTCCTCGACGGCAAGTCGCTCGGTGATGGCCTGGTTCACACCCGACTCGAAGAAGAGCTTCGAGCAGAGGATCGCGTTGGTGATCGTGCGGGCCACGCTGGATCCATGACTGATCAGGCACACCCCATTGACTCCCAACAGCGGCGCTCCTCCGTATTCGTGATAGTCGTGCTCAGCGTAGATCTTCTGCACTATGGGCTCAAAGCGCGTGGCCAGATCGGGATCAATTGCCCGGACCTCGCGCGCGATCGCCTTGAAGATCCCCTCGGACAGCCCCTCGGCAAGCTTAATCATGACGTTGCCGACCACGCCATCGGTCACGACGACGTCGGCGCCGCCGTTGAAGACGGCACGCCCTTCAATGTTGCCGACGAAGTTGATCGACGATATCGCTCGCAAGCGATCGCCGGCTTCCTTCATGTCGGTCGTGCCTTTTTGCTCCTCCCCGCCCACGTTCATCAGGGCGATGCGCGGGTTCGCCAACCCAAGGATATTGCGGGCGTAGATGTCGCCCATCACGCCGTACTGCGCCAGATGGTGGGGCTTGGGCTCGATGTTCGCGCCGACGTCAATCAACACGACCGGGCCGTGAAACGTCGGAACCGTCACCGCGATGCCGGGACGAAGCACGTTGGGCAAGCGCCGCATGTACATCTGTGCCGCCATCACATACGCCCCGGTGTTGCCGGCGGAAACGGTGGCATCGACCGGCTCCAGCCCGCGCTTGGCCGCCCGGCGTAGGCTGGACAGCTCGGCCAGGACCGTGAGCGAGCTGTCGGGCTTGCCCCGCACTGCCTCTGCGGGCGACTCGTCCATCGCCACCACCTGGGTGGTCGCCACCACGACGATACGCGTATCGCGGATGGTCCGTGCGGCCATGGCCTCAGTGATGACATCGTCACCGCCAACCAACACCAGTTCGTCGTCTTGATCGAGTTCCCCCAACGCGGTCAGCGCTCCGTCAATGATCGCGTCCGGAGCATTGTCGCCCCCCATCACGTCGAGGCCGATCCGCATGGATCATTCTTCCTCGCCGGACGTCACCTGCAGACCGGGCCGCACGTATCCGCATGAAGGGCAGGCATGGTGAGGACGCTTGGCCGCCCCACAGTTGGGACACAAGACCGTGTGATCAGCCCGCAGCGCGTGATGCGACCGACGCTTACCCTTGCGGCTTGGAGAGGTTCGAAACGCAGGTACGGCCATTATCTGGTCCTTGCTTCAACGGCCCGCCCAACAAACGAGCCACCACCCGCCCACCAACCGCGCAGCCCCACATCTCCGCCCCACGGCTGGACTGACAGACCGGCAACTCTAAAAACCGCCCCTCTAAATGTCAAGCATCGGGCGAAAACCCCGGCCGGATACGACCTGCGTAGGGTAGGACAAACCGTCAGTACAACCCCAGCATTGATACCACCGCCTCGACGCGCTTATCCGTCGGATCGATCAGCCACAGCCAGTCGTCAAAGAGGAATTCGAGCCGTATGGCCAACAGCGCGATTCGTCCCATGACGGTGTAGCCGAACGCCGCACCGAAGGTGATCATCAAGAACCAGATGCCGAGCTTTGCCGTCTTGCCGACGATGCCCTTGTGCTCGAAGGAGAAGAAGAAGTAGACGAGGCACGAGAGGACACCGATGATGAGAATGACGTTTGCCAGAGAATCCCAAACATCGAATCCGGTGAGTGGATTACCGGCGGCGTCAAGCACCGCCGATCCGTCAGCAGCCGTCTTCACACTCTTGACGTATAACGGTTCAATGCTGTTTCGGATCTGGGTGAGGAAGTCTGACTGCAGGTATCGAACAAGTCGTAGTCCGCAGAACGTGCCAATGAAGAATGCCATGGGCCACCGGGAGATCCATCCACCCTTGGGAGCGAGACGCCACAAGAGCATGATTCCCAGAATGCCGGGAATGATATAGACTAAGTCCTGCTGAAAATCAGCCCCTAATCCGGGCATAGCCCAATTGCGCACAAGCGTTGGCGAAAGATTCCCGATCAAGTTGGGCGTGATCTGATCCCAGAACTGAACGACCATCCAGTACGCGGCCGAGATGCCGATAAAGAGCGATTCGGCGACCTTGTAAAGTGGGTTGTCCCTGATCAGGAATGAGAGCACGAACAACGTGAACAGCGCCGCGATCCACGTGCCGATCGTTCGCGAAGGGCTAAACTGGTAGTCAGTTTGGTTAGCAGCCACCGCTTTGGAATAGGCTGTGTAGTTCGAGTTGTCGTATCGGGTCCAAGTAATCCGATCGTCCGATCCTTTCGCCGGGAGAGTGATACCTTGAGTTTGGGCGTCTTCGGCGGATATCCACTTCGTGGCAGTCTCATCGTCGGCATCGGGATCGGCTACTTGCACGCGATCCACCTCAACCGCATGGACGTACGCTTTGGCCATACCCTGGCTACTAAACATCGCGCGACCAAGCAGCGCCGCCGCCCCGATCAAGAACACGATGAGCCAGATCCGGTTCTCGCGACTCATGGCCGGGCCTCCCGCGTACGCTCTACAAAGTAGATGATGTTGCCGGCGATGATGAGCAGCACCATGAGCACGTGTGCTACGAGCTGCGGTCCCATACGCCGCTGCGCTTCGAGATACTTTCCGCTAATCCCGTCTCCCCCATATTTGCCGATGACGAGCGATTCGTACTCTGATGCTCCCTTAATCGCCGCGAGCAGACCGGGAAGCTGCTCGGGGATATACGGGTACAACAGCGGCGCTTGCACGCCGGTACAACCACCAACCAGGCGGATCTGATGAGGGAACGGTGTCACCGCGTATTGAACCCACTCTTTGGTTCCCGGGAAGCCGGCGGAGACATTCAGAATCAAATCCATCTGTTGAATGTTGTCGATCCCCTCCATCATGGGGATCTGGTTGATATCTCTGCCATAGGCATCCGTGGTATAGAGTTGCTTGATATCGGTAACGATGACGTTAATAACGCCTTCGTTGCCCGCCTTGAAGCCAAGGTTCATGTAATCCTCGCCGTAGATCATCTCCGGAAAGTCGGGTTTGATGACCTTTTCGATGTTGTCGTCAATCATCTGACGGCCAAGCGGCCACAGCGCGATGAAGTACATCTTGAGCTTCTTCGTTGCGCAGTGAAAAGCAAACATGGTGGCCATGGGCCCCAATTCGCCCTCACTTCCCGGGTCGAAGTCGAACGCGAGCAGCACCTTGTCGCCTTCGTTGAGCTTTTCGATCTCGTCAAAGACCGCTTGTGCCAACGGAAGCGCCTTCTCCGGGAATGTCTGTTTGGTCTTGCCGATGACGTAGACCGGCACCGCGACGGAAAAGAGCATCAGCAGGAAAACCCAGCGACGATCAATAGTCTTAAAGAAATTCGTCCAGGAGATGACCGCGAACGTAAGCAGGATGAGGAAGGCAGCCGTTATACCGAGCGTCATCAGTTGAGCCACAGCTCACTCCTCTCCCGATCCGAGATAGGATCGATCGACACCAAGCAGAATCTTCAATGACACGGATGCCGTTCCGAGCGCGATACCAATCATGATCGCGCGGTTGCCGGCCGTGTTGAACACATCCATGATGTAGCCTGTGAAGTTCTCTAACCGCAAACCTTGGAAACCGGAGTCGGCAGAGATGAAGTCGGTCAGGAATACTCCAGCGGCAGTTCGCCCCAGCAAAATGATGAACGCCGTGACCAACAAGAGTATGGCCTCAAAGTTCTTTGCTCTAAACGCCCTAAACGCCGCCGAAGCGACATAAAAGGCCAACATGGCAAAAATCGTCGCCTGCAACGGTTTGAACATGTATTCATAAAGCCACCAAAAAGGACTGCCAATTTCGTTGTATTGTCCAGCCCAATGACCGTGCGCTGGGAACGCGGGGTTTGGATTCACCCCAAACTTCGTGAGACCGACAAAGAGCATCACCAAAAACGCAACGACTGTGATGACCGAATATCCCCATCCGGCGGTTTTGTCCGAGATTTTCTTCAGTTGAACCTTCAGGAGGTTCCCGCCGCCAAGAATGAAAGCGATCGAGGCCAGAATGTCGAACCAAATCGAAACCTTCTCACCCCACGTAAGCGTGGCGGGGATAAAGAACGCCACGATCATGACGAACCCGGCCGACATGGCCAGCAGCAGTGGTATGGTGCGTTTCATCCTGCCGGGCTCCTTAGGTGAGAATTATTTCCTTGAGGTATGTCACCCAGTCTTGAAGAGTCGCGTTGTCAGCCATTGTGGCGATCGTGGCCATCAACACGCCAAGCAACAGTAAGACGGCGACCATCACCTTCCCCACGTCCTGGCCCTTGAGACTGCCAAGTTCTTCCGCCGAGCCGCTGAGGTACGCCGAAGCGGCAAAGAACTCCTCGCCGATCAACGTGTAGTCACAGGCTGCAACGAAGAAGGGAAGCTGAGCAGGCATGGCTGTTCCTGCGATCTGAATCGCACCAATCGAATTGCCGGTCTCGGCGAGAATCAATGACTCCGCATAGAACGCGCCCATGTAAAAGCACGTCGCAGGCTTCTCGCGCACCATCATGCCTTGTAGATAGGCGACATACCCGAACTGTTCGTCAGTGACGTAATAAATGAGGTCCTCGTTGTATGCGTCAGGTCGCCCGGCGGCAAGATACGCTGCATGAACCGTCTCCCGGGCGGTGGCCATGACCAATGACCGCGCTACTGGAATCTCAACCTTCGCATCGTATTCCGCAGCGGTCTTTGAGACTCTCGACAGAATAGCCAACGATGCGATGGTCTGGATTTCGTTGATGTCTTGGGTACCTGGAACATACAAGATGGATCGGCCCATTTCCGTTGCCCGTCCGACCGCTTCATCCACCGCTTCCAAACCGGCGATCTTGCGGACTTTAATCGGCTTTCCCTTGCGAGCGCGGTTGATCCAAAAGATTACAGCACCGCAAAAGATCACCGTGATAATGGATAAGGAGAAGCGATTACCCATAAACCACTCGCGCGTAGGGGTAAACGGCTCAGTCGTCGTGGCGCTCGTTGACGGCGCACCGTCCTTGGCGACGGCAACCACTCGGAAAAGATACGAGACCTTCAGCTTCACTTTCTTTCTTGGATCCTCTGGAAGAGGAGGATCTGAAAACAGGTTTCTATGCGACTCCATATCCTTCACCGACTTCTCGATTTCAGCCGGAACGTGACTGACTTGGTACTCGCCGGTTCCAGGCGGCACGCGACCGACGAGTTCGAACTCCAACGGAGACTGATTCACCGGGCCAATCTGGCCCAAAGCCTTGAACACTTGATAGTTCAGAAGGCTTGCATCGTCCGGCGAGAGTTCCCATTTCAGGTCCAACGAATCTCCGTTATCCCATGGATGATCCGCCACCGTCAGATTCGTTGGCGGAGCGGGCGCTGCGCCTTGGGCTGTCGCAGCCCTCGTTCCCGGCCCAGCCAGCGCTATGAGGTTCGCTGCGATCGAGACGATAAGCCATCGTTTCATGCCAACCTACCCTTCGATGAGCTCCACATTGGCTCGTGGAATCGTGACACTCTCTCCGGAATTGAATTTCACTTCAAGTACGCGGGCCTTGGACCCCGAATCCAGGACCTGCAGTTCGGCCGGGAGTCCCGACACCGCCCCGATCAATCCGAAGTACGGATCGCGGATAATCCGCACGGGTCGGCCGATCTCCAGCAGCCCCGAGGTGTGCTCCGGCTCGACCTCATGGGCCTTCTCGTCGGCGGTGAGGGGGATAATGATCTCAGGCCGCATCACGCCCGCCCTGATCTGGGTGGCCCCGTTCACCGATGCCTCATCGCCCTGTCGCAAGCTCAGCAACTCAAAGGTCCGCTGGGCCATCGCAATCTCCCCAAAGCCCTCGGTGATGATGAGCGTCAAGCCGACCTGTTCCGTGCCGGTGATCGCCACCCCCAGGTCGTAGCCGAGGAAATCTCGCAGATCCTCATCATCGATCCCGCCGGTGACGAGGGCAACCGCCCCGACATCGCGGGCCTTGCGGATCCCCTCCGCGGTAGCACGCGCTCCGCCGATGATGACCGCACCCTTCATATTCGCGGTGATGAGGTCGGCGATCACCTCCTGATCGTGGCTTTTGCAGGCGGTCATGACCGGGCCGTAGGTTTCGCCGCCAATCCCGAAGATGCCCTGAATAAACGAGACTTCGTTTTCGATGACCACGCCTTCGTTGGGAATGATTTCAACGACTTCGCCTGAGATGTACGCCTTGACCTGCACGGGGATCGGATCGCCTCTGAGGATCAACTGACCCGTCACGGGAGAGACGGTCTCAACGATGCCCTCGTGCTTCGATCGGTAGGTGTTCTTGAACATGCCGAAGATGCCCTTGGTCTGCGCCAGGGGTTCCCCGATCATGACCTTCTCGCCTTCCCTCTTGAGCACACACTCCGCGACATCCTGGGGCGGCATCGAGAGTAGATTGGCAAGGTTGATCGGCTCGATGTCGCCGGGCATGAACGTCTCCGCCACGACATCGTTTGCACCGACACAATCGCCGACCTTCGCCAGCACCTCGCCGGCAATGGGCAGGATGCGCCTGACGCGATGCGTGATGCGATTGGTGACTTTCAGTCCGGGTGTGTATGCCTGAGCCATCGTTTTCGTGATCAACAAAAAAAGGTCGTAATACGTTTCCTTTTCAGTCGAGGGCCGCTTCCATTTCTGGATAGAGCTCCATGGCCGTGACCCATCGTGTCATCGTTCGCTGTGCTTCCGCTCGTTGTTCGGGGAGCACAAGCGGTCTGCCTCGCCCGTCGAGGAAAAGCCCTACGGTGCCGCCGGTGACTTTCCTTTGCACCCGCTTGCCGGGGCCGGCGCCGCAGTCAAAACCACGAGCCGGATCAATGGCAACTTGAGCCGTCTCATCCATGCCGAGCGGGAGCAGCTTGATGTCGCCGAAGTTGATCGTGCCGGACTCGTTGAGCGTTTCGCCGGTGATTTCGTATTCAAAGCACGGTCGGTCGGGCTTGCCGAGCCCCTTGACTGCAACGCACGTCCCGAGATAGACCAAACAGTCGCGCGTGAAGACTTCCAGCGAGGCTTGCGGATGCACCTGTGCAAGCACACCAAGGTGCGGCATCATGAAGATCGAATCCTTGGCCAGCGTGGTGAATCCTTCGGGCTCAAAGGCGTCGATGAGAAGCGTAGCGGTTTGGTGCATTCGCGGCGCGTGAGAAAGCACACCGCCCGAGGCGACGAGCAAATCAAGCTTCATATTGTCAACGATCGTCTGCCCGCCGATCTCCTGGCTGAACGTGTCGCCGATCGTTCGCTGTTGCTGCACGCCTTTGAGCGTGGTGGCGAATTCCTTGTGCTGGAAATACGCCAGCCGCAGGGCCTCGCGCGCAACCGCCTGCTCGAAGATCAGTGCTTCCTTCGTGTGAGGGATTGTCGTGGGGCGGATCATTTTGTTCTTGACCCGGTTGCGCAGCTCACGCTCATCCATGTCAAAGTGAACCCAACGCAGGATGTTGGCCATTCCCGTCTCCGCGCACACGTTGGAGATCGAATAGCTCATGCCGAGGTTGGCGCTGACCGTGCGGTTGAAGGTCTTTTCAAAGACGCTGAACACGTCGGTCGTCGCGCCGCCGATATCAACGCCGACGACGTTGATGTCTTGTCTTTGGGCGATGGTCTGAAGGATATTGCCCACCGCGGCCGGCGTAGGCATGATCGGCGCATCGGTCCAACCCATCAGCTTGTCGTAGCCCGGTGCGTGGGCCATGACGTGTTCGAGGAACATGTCGTGGATGGCGTCGCGCGCAGGCCCGAGGTTCTCTTGCTCGAGCGTGGGACGAAGATTCTCAACGATGGTCAGATCAATACTCTCATCAAAGGTCTTGGCCACCAACGGGGCCGCATCCTTATTGCCGGCGAAAATCAACGGGAGCGTGAACTCGCTTCCAAACCTCGGCTGAGGCTTGGCCGGGGCAATCAGCTCCGCGATCTGCACGACCAGCGTGGTGTTGCCGCCATCCGTCCCGCCGGAGACGAGAATCATGTCCGGGCGCAATTCACGGATACGCTGGATCTGTTCGTGCGGCCGACGTTTGTCGTTGGCGGCGATGACATCCATCACAATCGCCCCGGCGCCCAGTGCAGCACGCTTGGCGCTGGCGGCGGTCATCTGCGCCACAACGCCCGCCACCATCATCTGCAAACCACCGCCCGCTGAGGACGTTGAGATATACAGATCGCAACCCTCGGTCTCGGTCGCTGGCTGAATGATTCGCCCTTGGTCATCAACGAGGCGTCGATCCGCCAGCTCCGCCACTTCGGTGACGGAGTTGATCACGCCCATGGTGACGTCGGCGAACGGTTTCTCGACGGTCGTGGGCGCCTCGCCGCGATGCGTTTGGCGATACTCACCATCAACCAGTTGGATCAAAATCGCTTTGGTCGTGGTGCTCCCGCAGTCGGTGGCGAGAATCACCTTCACTTTGTCGGGGTCAAAGGTCGTCATGCTGCTCGGGCTTGTTCTCTTTGTTTTTCTTGTTCTTCGTGCGCTCAGCTTTTCGCTTGTGCTCTTGCTCTAAGTACTCAGCTTCTAGCTCTTCAATTCGCCGGCACATGTATTCCACAGAGCCTCGTTTTTCGAGGAACTCAGCAAAGTTCTTGTATCCGCCGTAGATGTGCTTCGGAGCGATCGCCCACACACCAGGGCTTGTAATGTGCATCACTTGAGCCCCAAGGTAGTTAAGCGGCCGTGTCATTTCTAGAACAATGAGACCTGGCAGGGTCAGGCTGCGCTTGGCAACTTGGTTGCAGATCCACTCGACCGCCGGCCGCTGCTGCTCGGTCGGCTGGACCGGCCCGGGCTCATCGACCGCGAAGGCATGTTTGAGCTTGCTTCTCAGTGAGCCCACGCAGCCGCTCCGTCCACCAGGCGAGCGCGGATCCGTTTGATCACCGTCTCACGATGTGTGCCAAAGAGAATGTGCATGCCACGGTAGGCATCCAGCCACGATCGCTTCGCTCGCGTGGACAAGTACCCGCCGTGATCGTCCTGCACGAACCGGCGAATATCGCGCCACCCCAGTCGCTGCGACCGCAGGAGGTAGCGCGCAGTGATTCCGTCAGCGTCGATCATGAATCGGCTCGGGAAGAAGAATCGACTGAGCGCGGCCAGCAAGACGAGGCACGCCGCCGCCGCCCACGCAAGGCTCTGAAACGACAACAGCACCGCACCGGTGAACGCCCCGATCAGGCTAAGAGCGAGCGCCGCGGCGCCAATCCGCTCGCGAGCTGGGTGTGCCTGCCAGGTGAACTCCGTGCCCACGTCCTCGGTCATTGCTCGGTTCATGCTCCGGATGCGTTTGCAGCGCAGTAGCTTAGCGAATCGCCCCGGAGGACGGAACCTCTGATCTATGACCCAGCTTTCAAGCCCAATCTTCCCACTGAGCCCCGACTCCTGATCCTGATCCTGATCGTGATCCTGATCGTAAGTACATCCGCCGGCGTCTGAGCCGATGTGATTCCCAAGGCGACCGCAGATGGATGTCCTACTGGTCCACGAACACGGCAGAGCCCACAGCAGCGGAGGCGTGGTGACCACCTATCGTCTCCACCGAGCCCTCCAAGCCGCAGGCGTCCGATCGACACTGGCATGTCGTCGCAAGTCCATCGACGCGCCCGATTTCGTCGAACTGCCCAAGGCTGAGTTCGTCGAGCGATGGCTGGGCAAGCTCACATGGCGGCTCGGCCTGAACGACATCCACTGCCTCAGCTCCTTCAAGATCCCCAAGTTCGCGCCGTTCGCCGAGGCGGACGTGGTCAGCCTCCACGGCTTGCACACCAACTTCTTCAACTACCTCGCCATCCCTCGGCTCGCCCGCGCCAAGCCGCTCGTCATTACGCTGCACGACATGTGGCCGTTCACCGGACACTGCAGCTACAGCTTCGACTGCGATCGGTGGAAGACCGGCTGCGGCAAGTGCCCATATCCGGACACCTTCCCGTCGATCGGTCGCGACGCCACATCGATCGAATGGAAGCTGAAGAACTACGTCTATCAACACGCCAACCTGACCGTCGTGGCGCCGAGCAAGTGGATCATCGAGCTGGCGCAGCAAAGCATGCTCGGCCGGTTCCCGATTCATAAAATCTCAAACGCGGTCGATACAACGGTGTATCAGCCGATCGACAAGCGCGTCTGCCGCTCGGCCTTAGGAATCGATCCGAACAAACTCGTGGTTGGGTTCGCCGCGTTCTCACTGGCCAATCACATCAAGGGCGGCGACCTGCTGATCGAAGCGTTGGTCGGACTTGAAGATGAGTTGAAATCGCAGCTTGTGTTATTGACGTTCGGCGGCGACGGTGAGGAGATCGCCCGTAGGACCGGCATCGAAACGGTGTCGCTCGGATTCCTCTACGACGACGAGCCGAAGGTGCAGGCCTATTCGGCGGCGGACGTCTTCGTGGTGCCGAGTCGACACGAGAATCAAGGATTGGTTCCGATTGAGTGCATTGCCTGCGGCACGCCGGTCGTGGCGTTCGCCGTCGGGGGTCTGCCGGAGGTCATCCGCGACGGAGCGTCAGGGTCTTTGGCTGAGCCGGAGGACGCGGAAAGTTTGCGAACGAAGCTCGCCCAACTACTCACCAATACAGGACTGAGGCAAACATTGTCGCAGCGATGCCGGGAGTTGGCGGTCGAGGAATTCGACATCGCACTGCACGCGAGGCGCTACGTCGACCTGTACGAGCAACTGCTCGAGCCGTCCTCGTCCCAGCACGGTGAGCCTGGCCGGCGCTATGCCGCGTGACCTTCCGTCGCCGAGGCGAGATATTTCTTCAGCTCACCAACATTCTTGAACTCGGCGAACTTGTTGCCGGGGAAATGAACGCCGAACGCCTGCTCGATGCCGAACATGAGGCTGATCGTGGCGACCGAATCCCACCCCGCGATGTCGTCGGCCGTGGTATCGTCCGTCAACGTCAGCGTATCGTCACTAAAGACGGTGCGGAACAGCTCCTCGAGCTTTTCATGCAGCATCACTTCGGCCTCCCGCTGAATCGTAGTCGATGTCGATGAATCCGTTGCTGATTGGGCCGGCCGCGGCGAGATCATACTCCCAGATGACAGCGCCCGAATCGGACGCCTCGCCCGTTGCCTGAAATCCGAGCTTCCCAAAGACGTCCGCAACAAGCCCGTTCTTGGCCGTCGGGATATACGTCCCGCGCAACCGCGTGCAATGCTGCGCTTGCGCCACGACACACAGATGGTACATCATCTGAGCCTCGACGGTTCGGCCGATCACTCGGCAGCTCATCAGCCAGGTGTCGATGTCGAGCGTTTCACCCGTTTTGCGGGCGATCAGCAAACTCACCAGACCGTGATCGTTGAACCGGTCGCTCAGCTTCAAATAAAAGTGCTCGCAGCTCGGATCGGCCATGAACGTTCGCACCTGCTCAAGGCTGTGGCGCCGTGTCGTGAGGTTGAATTGATTGGTCTTGCCGATCAGTTGCACGATGCGCGACAGATGAAACTCATCGAAGGGCGCGATCACGGCCTTCGTATGCAAGCTGCGATAGAAATCCTCAAGACTCGCGGCTGAGGATTCGAGCGTGGAAATTTGGGCTCTCGCCTTGTATTGCTCGGTCCGTTTTGCGTCTTCGTCCGTCAGCGAGCTCGTCTCAAACATCAGATAATCTGCCAGTGCTCGGCGATACTGCATCGGATCGTCGCCCAGGGCAATGACATCCACCTCCGGCAACAGGCAGCGCACGGCCTCGCGCTCGGCTGGGCTGTCATCCAGAAACACCAACGAATCCAAGCCGATGTTCAGCGTCTCGGCAATATGCTGCAGGTTGTCCGGCTTCGGTTTCCAATTCACGACAAACATCACAAGGTCGTCAAGGCCGATGCGCATGTCCGAGTGATTCTCAAACGGCTCCCGGGCGTCCGCTTCGTTGTTCTTCGAGCAGACCGCAAGGATCACGCCTTTGTTCTTCAGGCTGAGGATATATTCCTGAAGCGCGAGATACGCTTCACCGACCGGACCTGCGCCGAGGATGATTCCCGCCAGCCCGTCCTCGCCGATCACGCCCCCCACAGCGTGTTATCCAGGTCCATCACCAGGCACTTGCGCGAAAGCCCCAGCACCGCTGCCAAGATGGCGACGGTGTGATTCGCCAGTAAAGGCAATGCATCCAGGGCAACCGCCTGTTTGGAGATGAACCAGTAACGGTCATCGAACCAGCGCGCTTTGCCAAACTGGCCTGCGAGCCGCTCGCAATCGACGATCGAAACAGCGTTCCCCGACGCCTCACCCAGCGCTGCGTTCAGCGCGTGCGTCATCGTGTGCAATGCCCCGGGCGTGCGCACCGCAAGATGCCCCAAGGCCGTTGTCCCCGGCACGGCAAAGTTGTGCGGGATGATCCGAGCGTCGCAGCGCTCCGCCAACGTCCGCCAGAGGCTCGTCCACCGCGCACACTCCGCTTCGATTGCCTGATGGGGTGTCTCGCTGAACTCGGGTAGCGCCAGATCGCCGGCGTGAGTCGCCAGCACCACCACGTCCGGGCCGAAGCGGTACAGTGGGCTGTCGGGATCGAGAATCTCCTGGCGGTACTGCCCGTACAGACACTCGTAGATCTCCAGGCCGATGCCGTGGCGCATCGCGGCCAGCCTCAGCATCGATACGAACTGCGTCGTCGTGTAGCTGCTGAGCACCGCCAGCTTAACGCCGCGGCGGCGCGTGACCGCCGTATGCTCGCTCAGCACCTGAGTCAGCAGGGTACCGGCGGCCTGTCATGCCATGAAGTCTTCGCCCGTATCAACAACGCGGCACAGCCAGCGGTAGGCCTGCATATGCTCGCCCAACTGATACGTACATCGAGCGATCTTCAGACAAACGTCTACATCCGGAACTTCCTGCGAGGCGATCGCAAACTGATAGGCGTCCATAGCCTCCCGCCATCGCCCGCCCTGGCGCAGATGATCGACGTTGCAGATGCCCGGCTCATCCTGCCTCGGCATAGGCGGCCTCGACCTTCGGTTCATTCGATTCGGCCTTCGTTTCGCTCGATTGAGCCTTGGCCTCGCTGGATTGGCTGAATCCGCCCGGCTGGATCACGCGGGCTGATGGCGCCGCCGCCAGCGCTCCCGCCGGCACGTCCGTCATCACCACCGCGTTCGGGCCGATCTTCGCCCCGTCTCCGATCTTGACGTTGCCCATGACCACCGCCCCAGCACCGAGCGTCACGCCGCGACCGAGCTTGGGCGCTTCGCGGTCCAAGTATTGCCCCGCCGCGCCGAGCGTCACGCCTTGGCGAATCACACATTCGTTGCCAATCTCGGCAAACTCGTGAATCACGATTCCACCTTGGTGGGCGATCACAACCCGCTCGCCAACCGTGGCTGTGTAGTGAAGCTCGATCCCGTAGTGGTTTCTCACCCACCGGTGCAGGAACCGATACAGGACGCTCAGCGGCGCCCGCAGCAGCCGCGACTTGATCGTCATCCGCCGGACGCCGAAGCGGTACATCGCCAAGGCCCGAAACCCCGGGCGGGTCCACTCCTCGCCGTTGTACAGCCAATCCTCTCGGATCTGGTCCAGCAGGTCTCGGGTCGAGCTAGACACGACCGGGACCGATGACAACCGCCGGGCCAGCGAGGCAAACAAAGGGCTTCCACCGGGCATGGTTCTCTCTCCAGCGCTCGCCTCCCTTGCCACAGTCTTTTATCGAACGATACTCCGCTAGGGTTGACCATCCTCCGCTGTCAGCGCCATTCCCCAGTCCTCTCCTCCGCCAACATTTCCCGGTTGTAGGAACATCGCGTATCATGGTGGGGCCGATAACGCCTTAGGGGTCTTTGGGCCTCGCAGCAGTTGGCCGCGCTCTGGATGGGGTTCCGGAGCAATCGCGAATAATCGGATGATCCCGCGCCATCGCGAGAGAATCTTGCCGGAAGCCTGGCTGCCAGGATTTTCGTTGACAGGTGTCACAAAGGGACTAGTCTTCTTAGCTTTGCATTGATCCACCTTTGCGGTAAAACTGCCGCAACCCAGCCAGGTTTCTTCTCGAACAATGAGATCAGAACCGAGAAATCCTGCCAATACGTCCGGGCTCTGGTCGGTGATACGACGCGGTATCGACGTTATTCACGATCTCTTTGTGACTGCGATAGAGCAATCAACGCCTTTGCTCAAGGTTCTCCTCGCGATATACGGTGCAACTGCAATCCTCGCGATAGTCCTACCAATAGTGTTTATTGTCATCGGTGACCCCTCGTATGCGTTGATATCCCTTCGCTGGATCTTGGCTCTCCTTGTGGTCGTGTTAGTAGCCACTCCGATCATTGTTACTCGCCTTTATCGAGGGACGGAAATATGGGGCCGACTTGTGCCCGTTCAACCGCTCCCAGACAAAATCGTGCAGGACCTTCGAACGCGGCTTAAACAGGTTCGCCTTGAGGCTGTCGAGTGCATCCGCAGTTATCATCCGGCGACGAGGCTTTCAGAAGCGAACCTTCGGGCTCACATGATGTTGCCTTATTATTTGGATCCTCCAAAGGGTGTGGCGTGTGAGCTTCGAATGCAGGAGGAACTCCAACTTGGAATGGAGGGGTATGAGGACCGCGATTTTCGATTTCATCCCAATCTTGGCGTTTCCGGGAGGGTTTTTGTGATCGGGATGCCCAAGATCGTACGAGTTACTACGAACGAGGAGCGCGACGCCGACGACGTACCGATCGACGACTATGGGATTCTGACAAGCCAACGCTCGAAAGTGCCAGCGAACTTACAATGGATAATCTCAATTCCAATTCGCCGGCCAGCCGATGACAGCAACTTCAGCACGCTGGGCGTTCTGAGTATCCATGGTATGGATCAGGGGTTCCCACGTAAAACTCTCGAAGCTGTTGTCGGGAGGATCTTTCCAACGGTTTACCTCATCGTGTCGCAACTCTGCCAGCATCTGGTCCGTGTTTCGACTGCTTGGGAGCCTCGAACATGATCGCGCAACCCATGTTCGTGTATGAGGTTCGTCTCTCAGATCACATCCTGGATGAGATTTCGTTCTCGAGGCTGAGCGCCGCTGACTGGGATTTACTTCGGGCGGCTAACTTGCCACTAGTTGATCGCATCTTCGATGAGACGAAGGACGTTGAGACCCGTCAGGCCGAACACGACGATGGGGCCCGCCAGGCTGAGCGGGAACTGGCCCAGATGTACTTTAAAGGCGACGAAATCGAGCAGGATTATGGAGCGACTGCATGTCGTTAGCGATCTCGACGATGTCAATTCAGGATCTGCCTAGGAGTTCTACACCCATGAGTGAAGCCGAGTCTGTATCACCGGCGCTGAACCTTATGGAGTGGGTCCATGCCAATCGCGATCAACTTAAGCCGCCCGTTGGGAACAAGTACCTCTACGACGGCAAGGGCTTGTTCGCGATGATCGTCGTTGGCCCGAACGCGCGTAACGATTTCCACGTCACCAACTCCGAGGAGTTCTTCTTCCAGCTCCAGGGCGACATCGTCGTCCGCATCCGCGAGAAAGGCGAGATCAAAGACTGTCCCGTTCGTGAGGGTGAGGCGTTCTTTATCCCGGCCAACGTTCCACACTCACCAATCCGGCCTCCAAACACGATCGGCGTCGTCGTCGAGCGCCGCCGACCGCCCGGCGAGACCGAGCATCAGCAGTTTTATTGCGACAACTGCGGCGAGCTTGTCCACGACAAGGAGTTCGATTGCGCCGACATCGTCGAACACTTCGCCCAGTCCATGGCGGAGTTCTGGGCCGACCCCGAGCTGAACACCTGCAAGAGCTGCGGCACTGCGAACGGCAAACCTACGCCCATCAAGCGGATCATATTCGAGCCCCAGATCCTCATCGAGCGCGAGTAACGAGGCGCCGCTCTTCAGCCTCGGTCTCTGCCCGGGGACTTCGCGCCGAGAAGCACAGCACGCGGTCTGCCAATCCAGACTCGACGTACCCCCGGCGAGTAGTTGGCCGTGATCAATCGCGACGCCGAGTGCCAAGGCTCGCTCGCGGCTAACATGCTGTCGTCGATGATCTTGACGTGGAGCGAAGTCTGCAGCCACGGCTCGTGCCAAATGCGAAACAAACGCGCACGATCCCGGAACATCGTGAAAGCAGTGTAGCGCTCGAGTAGGAATTCACTCAACGTTGCGTCGGCGCACGGCTCATAGCTCGCCTCCGGATCGACTTGCGCTTCGTAAACGAGACGCCCGGAGTTGCCGCCGGGGATGACCGTGCCGCGCAACGTACCGTGTTCATGGTCGTGTTGGAACGCGACCTTCCCGTAGCGATAGGGCAGACCGTACGTGCGCGGCCCGATGAAAACGCTGAGGCGATTCGGGATCCATTCCCTCATGAAGTAGATGCCGACCTCGCCGTTATGACGAATATACGTGCGAACATTGAGCAGGCCGTGCGTTGCGCCCGGCGCTGTCAGCAGCGCTCCGAGCCGACCGCCAATGGGGAATCGAAGCCCGCGCATCGTGAAGGCGACAAGCGATACGACCGCCCGCCCGTGATGGAGCTCCAGTTCAAAGGGAATATGCCTTTGGAGCATGTCGCGATCGACTTCAAAGTGCATGAACAGCGCTCGATCCCAATCGCTGTAGAAGAGAGGCCGACCTTCGATTCTTTGGAAGCGGCCCCGAGCGATGGTGGCCAGGGACTTGCAGGGCGGGCCTTCACGCGGCTCGATCAGCTTCACGACCTGGCTCCACCTGAACCGTGTGTGGCGTCGGGACGCTTGGGGCTTGTGAAGTTGCGCCGCGCTTCACCGCGCAGCACCGGCGTCGGGCGATCAAACGGTACGCCCGAGTCAGCATGCCCATCACCCCCGGAAGATTGGCGATCAGCGCGAGTGGTCGCGCCCACCAGATTCGCCTCGCGAGATACACGACCGCCGCCGCGCCGCCGAAGACCGTGCCTTGCGCAGTCATGATGCGCATCTCCGTGAGCGCATCATTGCTGTCGATATTCAGGCGCTGTTGAACCCAACCGCGCTGTAACGGTGCGGTGAGGAATCGCCGGCGAAGCAGGACGTTGGTGAACCGGCTTACCCAGCGTAAACACATCGGGCATTGGGCGTCATAAAACACCCACCCGTAGCCGCGCGTCGGTCTGTTATGTGAGTCGGGCATATCCAAATTCAAACAAGGCAACGCTCAAGAACAACAAAGAAGCGAACCCCTCACCCGGCCTTCACGCCTAGCAGCTTGCCAACCTTCGAGCCCATCTTGACGAACTTCACCACCGCACCCTGCGGCAAAAGGCGAATCTGCGAATACCACGAACTCATCGTCTCAAAAAAACTCAGCATCGCCTCAAGCCGGAGCTTAAGATGAGTCGGCGCATTGCGATCGTGATCGAGTTCAACCAGGCAGTCGCGCAAGAGTCTCATGGTCGGGTCGATCTCACGGCGTTTGCGCTCATCCAGAACGATCTGAAACATGTCCCAGACATCTGCCATGGTTTCGAAGTGGTCCCGGCGGTCGCCCCTGACGTGGACCAGCCGGACGATCCGCCAGCCCTGAAGCTCCTTGAGGCTGGTGCTGACATTCGATCTCGCCAGACCGAGGGCCTCGGCGATGTCCTCGGCCGTCTCGGGCTCCTCGGCCAGGTACAGCAGAGCATGGATCTGGGCCACGGAGCGATTGATGCCCCATTTGGGGCCCATTTCCCCCCAGTGGAGGATGAACTTCTCGGCGGCAGGCGATACGATGACCATGGTTCTCTAATTTCTGTTGTTACAGAACATACGGTTATAACCGACGGAAGTCAAGCCCCGATGGCAGGTCTTTTCGAGGCGCGACGCGTGGTGACCACCTCAGGTGCCGGAGCAAGCCGCCGTGCCGTCTCACGCGGCCCGATGTATCACCCAGCGCGCCGTGCCGTCCTCGGCCACACCGAACTCCCTCCAGCTGAGCCGCGGCGTCCCCGCCCACTGTCGCTAGATGAAAATGGCGATACGTTACTCCGTTGCAATCTGTGAAAACTCGTTCTTTGGACCCGATGCGTGGGGTGAGCCGGGAGGGCTGACCCGAGGTCGCGGATGACCAAATCCTCACTTGCCCAGGCCGGGATGGACTTGAAGGTGGGACGCTGAGCGTGGGACGAGTACGCCCATCCCAACCGTCCCAAGAAGTTCACCCCGCCGCCGATGGTGGCCACCCTCACCATCAAGCAGTTCGCAACGATCGACGGCCGGGGCGTGGCTGCAGGGGTGGCGTGCGCTGCGTCGAGCCTTGAAGCTCCGCCCGGCGCGGCAGCCTGGATCGGGTGATCTACCGACGGCGGCTGACCCCGAACCTGATGATCCTCAGGCGTGCGACCACAAGTTTTCAACGGAGCAGGAATTCCCCCTTTTTCTCCCTACTAAACTATTGCGGCGCTACTTCAACTCGCTTGCGGGTGCGGGCAGCACGGTGATGGTCGTTTGCCCCTTGTGGTCGCCGTAGGTGATGGAGACCTTGTATTCGCCGGCGGGGACGAACTCGGGAAGATCTTCGGGGTTGCCGAGACGTTGGTCCTCCTCCGGTTGCAGATCCCACACCACACGATTCAGTCCTGGGCGATTGGTACCGACGAGCTTGCGCAGCACATGGCCAGCTGGATCGGCGATCGAGAGCCCGACTTCCTCATCAGCATATTCACGGATCCAATAGTTGATCTGCCCGCCCATCGGCGGATTGTCGGCGATGAACATGCGATCGCTCCACAGATCACCGTACTCCAGGTAATACCGCGGTTGCGCGGGCATTGACTCGAAGACGTGAAACTCGGACTGCACAACATCAGCAGTGAGCTGCGAGATCGGCGAGATATCATCAAGAATGTAAATTGATCGGCCGTGCGTGCCCGCTACGAGATCCTGCTCGCGCTGTTGTATGACGAGATCATCGACAGCCACGGTTGGCAGCGACTTGCCGTTGAGGTTGACCCAATGCTCGCCGCGATCAATCGTGACGTAGGCGGCGCGCTCGGTGCCGATGTAGAGCACATCTGGATTGACGAGGTCTTCGCGAATGACCTTGACGGGAACATCGCTCGGCAGATCGCCGAGGATCGACGTCCACGTGACACCCACGTCGGCCGTCATCAGAAGAATGGGTTCGAAGTGATCAGAGCGATGGCCGTCGATGGCGATGTACGCCGTCTCGCGATCGTGATGCGATGGCTCGATTTTCGAGACGTACAGACCTTCGATGTCCGGGGGCGTGACGTTCGTCCAGGTGCCGCCGTCCTCAGTGGTGATATGGATGAGCCCGTCGTCGGTCCCCGCCCAAAGGAATCCTTGTTGGAGCGGAGATTCAGCCAGCGAGACGACGGTGCCGTTGGTTTCAGCTTCTGAGCCGACGGTGATGATCCTTTCGAGTTTACGTGTTGAGAGGTCGTCGCTGATGCGATGCCATTTCTCGCCGCGCTCGGTGAGCTTAAAGACGTAGTTCCCGCCGAGATACAGCGTGGTAGGATCGTAGGGCGAGATGAAGAACGGCGCGTTCCAGTTGAAACGAAAGCGAGGTTGGCCTTCCTTGGGTTGAGGGCGCAGGTTCCGTCGCTTGCCCGTATCGAGATGGATTCGTCCGATGTACCCACCCTGCGCCTCGGCATAAACGATGTTTGAATCAACCGGATCGAACGCAACATGAAATCCGTCGCCGCCCCAGATGAATCGCCAGTCATGATTCGTGATGGCCCCTTTGCGCCCCATGAATGCTTCTTGGGCGTTGAAAAGGTTCTCGCTGGGGCCGATCCATGTGCCATTGTCCTGCAAGCCGCCGCCCACGCGATACGGATCGGAGTTATCAACAGTGACATTGTAAAACTGACCGACTGGGAAGTGATTGTGGAAATCCCACGTCTCGCCGCGGTCGTAGGAAACGTAAAGCCCGCCATCGGTTCCAATCAGGATATGGTCGGTGTCGTCGGGATCGATGACCATCGCATGGAAATCGACGTGTACGACCTTGGCGGTGCCGGCGCGGAAGGTCCCGCCGCCGTCGTCGGAGACGTAGAGGATCCAACCGGGCAGGTAGATGCGCTTGTCGTCTTCGGGATCAACGCGGATCCTGGAGAAGTAGAAAGCCCGCGGACTCAACGCGGCCTTGCGCTGCCAGGTCTCTCCGCCGTCGTCTGAACGGAACACGCCGCCGGCGCGGGTGTCGTTGCTGAAGGGGTCGCCGACCTTCCCGCCGAGATCGGATTCGACAAACGCATAGACGATGCGCGGATCGGAGCGATAGATGTCCAAGCCGATGCGCCCGGTTTGCTCGGGCAGACCGTTGGTGAGCTTGGTCCAGGTTTGGCCGGCATCGGTGGAGCGATAGATTCCACCTTGCGGCCCGCCGCTTATAAACGAGTACGCGGTTCGGCGGCGCATGTACATTGCAGCGTACACCGTATCCGGATTACTCGGATCAACGATGACATCGCACGCGCCGGTGTTCTGGTCGATGTACAGCGATCTGCTCCACGTCTTGCCGCCGTCATCAGTCTTATATACGCCGCGCGTTTCGTTGGCGCCCCAGAGATGTCCAAGCGCTGCGACATAGCACACATCCGGATTGCGCGGATCGACCGCAAGGGCGGGAATGTCGTGCGAATCTTCCAGGCCGACATGCTCGAACTTCGCGCCGCCGTCGGTTGACCGATACACGCCGTGTCCCCATGAGGACGAGTTGCGGCCGTTCCCCTCGCCGGTGCCGACCCAGACGATCTTCGCTTTGCCTAGTTTTTCGAGATCTGCATCTTCATCGAGTTCGTCCTTCTCATCGAACCAGCCGTGCCAGTTGGTCGGTGCATCGCAAACGACAACACTGCCGATGGATGATGTGTCTTGATCGTCGAAGACCGGCTCGAACGTCGTGCCGTTGTTGGTCGTCTTCCACAGCCCGCCTGTGGCGAACCCCACGAAGTAGGTCTTGGGATTCCCGGGGGCAAGGGCAATCGTGGCGACGCGTCCCGCCATGTTGGCCGGGCCGATGCTTCGCCACGCAAGCGCCTTGAAGTCCTGCGGCCGCAGTATGCGCGGCGAAGGCGCTTCATCGGTTCGCGCGACCACGGGAAGGCCAAGGGCAACGATCGCGAAGCCGCAAGCGGCGAGGCGCAGCCCAGCGCAGATGTACGAACGACCAGAGGCGCAAGGGATCAGCATCTTTCCTCCTCCGAAGGTGGGTCGACTCAACGCCAGATTATACGGCACGCAATACCCGTAGCGCATCACAAAATACGACAGCGGCGGGATAAACCGCCGCTGCCCGTAGTGAAACGAGCGCCCGGGCCGGTTGTTTCGATCGGCGACGGCCCGTCAGGCGATTAGCCGCCGTCGACCACCGGCTCCGGGCGCTTCTGCTGATCATGGATGTAGTTGAAGATCGCTTCCATTGCGGGGTCGTGGTTCGTGCGATAGTCCTCGCTGGAAAGCTCAGCCGGGAGGTCGGGGGCGATCCACGTTCGATAGTCCATCGCGACCGATCGTTGCCAGTACAGCGATGAACAACTGACCTGCAAATTACTCCAGGGCAGCGTGATCACCGTCTCCTCGCCGATGAAGTTGGGCTTGGAGCCGGTCGGTTCGCCAACGAACATCGCCTTGGTGTGATACTCGATATCAGCGGCGCAGTTCATGGCTGCGGAGAATGTATGCCGCCCCGCGATGACGAACAGATGGCCGTCCTTGTTGATCTTTTCACACTTGATCAGGCCGTGCACGATCGACTCGTTGAGGAAGTTGTTCCCACCGCCGTTGCGACGCATGTCGATGACCAGATACTCGACGGGATTGGCCTCGATTAACTCGAACAGTCGCTTGCTGAACAGCCAGATTGGATCGTCAGCTTTGTTGCGCACAGCGTTATATTGGAAGTAGACCAGCTTCTCCTCCTCGACATACTCGTACCAGTAGTTGTCATCCTGCGTTTTGAGCCACCGCGGGGTTGGGGCTTCGGCGCCGTCGCGGGCCTTGACGAGCTGATCGATCGGCCCCAGGGGGCTCGGCTTCAGATAGACCGTGAACTGTTCGCCGTTTGGTTTCTCGAGTTTCAGTGGGGCATTCTCCATGTCGTCGATCAAACCCAGCGCATGCAGGATCTCCGGGACGACGAGGTAGCGCGGCACGCTCGCTTTGACGCCCATCGCGTTGTCCACGGAACAGATCTGAGCCACGGCGTCGTACGCTTCTTGCACCGAGGCGCTGCCGATGCCGATCACCTTCGCGCCCACGGCCGAGGCGAGTTGCGGCGCTGCGAGTTGGACGAACACGCCGTCCGTGTATTCGTTCAATACCAAGGGATATCGGCGGAAGGCGAGCTTGCCTTCTCGCGGCCTCCGAACGACCGTGTGACCATCGCCGACCATCGCCACGATCTGCTGAAGGGCGATGATGATCTCGTGATCTTGTAATGACGGGACGTTGGACTTGAGATCGGCGACCGCTTGGGCGAACTCTTCGCGCGACGTCACGCCGTAGAGGTCGTAATGCACCTGCTCCATGCGCGTGGCAAAGAAATCGAGGTCGTAGCGCCAGCCATCGTCGCGGGTAAGGTCGTCGGGCGGGAAGATGCCGACGATCTTGTTGAAGCGCGGATCGTTGCGCAACGAGTCGAGGTCGCTGTCGCCGTCGATCAAGTTATCTTCAGGCGCAAAGCCATGGTCGTACGCTTTGGCGAGCCACGTCAGTGCGTCATCGGTTCGCCCGGACTGCGCGTGGCCGCAGGCGATGTTGTACATGGAGGTCTTGGGTTGAAAACCGAGGTCGATTGACTTGGTGAAGGCGGCGATGGCTTGGTCATATTTGCCGAGCGAGTGCAGGGCGTAGCCGTAGTTGTGCCAATGCTCGCCGCGGTAGGGGTTGACGCCGAGGACTTGCTCATAGACCGTGACGGCGCTGGGCCAATCGCCCCGTTGGGCAGCGGCGCTAGCCTTGTCGGCAACATCCGGCTGCGCGATGGTCCGCGGTGAGAGAAAGGCAGTAATCGCGGCGGCCGCAACAGCAGCGCTAACATGGGTCATCAACTGTGACATCATCCTATGGTCTCCCTGGGGTATGGGTGGCTTCCGTCCTCCGAACGCAGTGCCACTTCGCCTAGTTTGGATTGTACCCGCTTAGGTTCCGCATCAGTTTGACCAAAGACAAGGGATCCCGACGGAGTCGGGACGCGTCACCCGCTAAACGGGCGGTGCGGGTGTTCGGCGGGAACCGCGGGCGAGGCCGCCGCGCCTCTGCGGTGAATCTCCTTCCTAATCCGCGCGCCAGAAGCGCGGGATCACGAGCACGATGATGGCGAAGACTTCCAATCGGCCCAAGGCCATCAGCAGTGTAAGCACCATCTTGGAGCCGCTACTTAGCCACTCGTAGTTCTCGATCGCGCCGACGTGGCCCAAGCCCGGGCCGATGTTAAACAAGCAAGCGATACTCGATATGGCAGCCGTCTTGAGATCGCACGTGCCGTTGCCCCACAGCTGCTCGAGCATCATGACTGACCAGCCGCCGATAATGGCAAGTATCAAGATACCGAGAATATAAGCCATCGTCCCGAGTTTCGTCTCATCGTCGATGACAGAATTGCCAAGGCGCACAGGACGAACAACTTGTGGGCGAAACACGTGTTCAATCTCTGCGAGAATAACTTTCAACGCTATCCAAACGCGGATAATCTTGATTCCGCCGGCCGTCGAACCGGCTGAGCCGCCAATGAACATTGCCATTACTAGCACAGCCTGGGCCGCAAAGGGCCAAAGGTTGAAATCGGCTGTGCTGTATCCGGTTGTCGTCTGAATTGACACGGTCGCGAAGACGCCATGATGAATAGCGCTTGCCGCAGACGGCTCAAGGACGGTTAGGTCTTTCGTTAATGTGATGGGACTATTGATCAGTGAAAGTGTGACAATCACCGTGCCAACTAGCAGCAGGCCCAGGTAGACGCGCAGTTCAGTGTCTTGGAGCACTTGGCGGAAACGTTTTCGCGAGAGTTGGTAGTACAAGCCGAAGTTCACACCGGCCAGAACCATGAAGATGATGACGATCGTGTGAATAGCAGGCGAAAGGTAATGCCCGAGACTCGCGTCTTTGGGACTGAAACCGGCGGTCGCAACTGTGGTAAACGTGTGGCAAAGCGAGTCGAAGAAGGACATCCCGGCGAACTTCAGCGCGACGATCTCGACGCCGGTGAGGATGAAGTAGATCAGCCATAACGCGGTTGCGGTCTCTCGAATTTGGGGCCGAAGACCTTCACGTGCTGGCCCGGGCGCTTCAACACGAAACAGTCGCTTCCCGCCGATGCCAAGTGTCGGCAGCACCGCAACGAACAACACAACGATGCCGAGCCCGCCGAGCCATTGGGTGAACGCTCGCCACAGCAGCAGGCTTTGCGGCAAGGCTTCGATGGAATTGACATCGCCAAGGATGGTGGCACCGGTCGTGGTGAGACCGCTCATCGCCTCGAAATAGCAATTGACCGGGCTCAGAAACGCGTGATGTTCGCCGGGGCCGGTGTGCCAATGCGCCCAGAGCAGGTATGGCATTCCCGCCACTGCGGCGCCAATGAGCCAGCTTACCCCAACAAGCAGAAGCGCCTCGCGTCGGCCGATGTGTTTGACTGAACCGCGTGTTCGCAGCCAAAGCAGCGCGCCGACCAGAGTGCTGCCGCAAACGGTGCCCGCGAAAGCGAGCAATGCGTCCCAGTCGATCGGATTCGGACCCTGCCATTCAAAGAGTAGTCCAGCGATGCCTGCGAGAATCATTGCGCCACTGAGCAGCAAAGACAGCAAGCCGAGCTGGTTGATGACGAAGCGCCAGTTCATACGGGGGACTACTTACTCCGCGGCGAAGAGCTTCTTGAGCTGCTTTTCCATGCCGGCCCGGCCGATGACGAGGACGGTGTCGCCGGTCTCGACCTTGTCCTCGGCACCGGGCACCCAGGCCCGATCGCCCCGTCGGATCGCGGCCACGATCCAGTTCGGCGTCAGCTTCACCTCGCGGAGCGGTTTCTCGATTACCTCGGCCTCACGCCCCACGCGCACCCGATAGGCGTCCACCACGCCATCCGCCAGCGACGACATTTTTTGCAACGGGCTCTCGTCGAGCGTGGTCAGGATTTCCTTGGCCGCGACCAGGCTCGGGCTGAACGCGAGATCGACTCCGATGTGATATACGAGATCAAGGTAGTTCGCGCGTTGCAGCACCGCGATGACGAGCGTTACGCCCATGGTCTTGGCCAACACCGACGCAATGATGTTGTCCTCGTCATCCGTGCGCAGCGCGACAAACACATCCGCCTGCCCGATGTGTTCCTCTTCAAATACACCGCGGTCGGTGGGGTCGGCGTGGATGACGGTGATCCAGTCGAGCTTATCGGCAAGCTCCGCGGCGCGCGGGCGGTTCGTCTCGAAAAGACGAATCGAGAAGTTGCGGTTGCGTAGCGACCGGCAGAGCCACACCGCCATGGGCGAGCCGCCCATGAGGACGATGCGCCTTCGGCCGAGCTTGTCGTCGTGGAACAGCTTGCGCGCTTCGGGAAAGGCGGTGGCGTTGCCGACGAGGACCACCGTGTCGTCCTTCTCGACC
>JAZFYE010000074.1:0-15801 GCA_036475395.1 Phycisphaerales bacterium | reverse complement strand
GGACCAACTCAACAGCGTGATCGGGCGTGGCGAGCTGGTATCGATTCGCGGTTCGCTTCTGCCCGTCTATCGTTTGAATCGAATCTTCAACCTCAACGAGGGGATCGACGATCCCACTGAGTCGCTGCTCATCGTGCTGGAATCCGACCACTCGAGGTGCTGCCTGCTCGTGGACGAGATCATCGGTCAACAACAAGTCGTGATCAAGACACTCGGACAAGGCCTGAGCAAGGTGCAGGGCGTGTCCGGGGGCGCCATCCTCGGTGATGGGCGCGTAGCACTGATTCTTGACGTCCGCGGCCTCGTCGCCGAAGCCACCAAGATGGCCGCGTCAAATTGGGCTTCGGCAGCATTGACAATAATGGAGACTAAGCATGACTACACCGCAGACCCAAATCGCCAGTTCGCTAACCGATGCGCTTGAGGACAGTAGAGATAACGACAACAAGTTCCTTACGTTCTGCCTCGGGAAGGAAGAGTACGGTGTCGAGATTCTCAGGGTCCGTGAGATCATCGGGATTATCGGCATCACCCCGGTGCCCCAGTTGCCGGAATACGTCAAGGGCGTGATCAACCTTCGCGGGAAGATCATTCCTGTGATCGAATTGAGAACGAAGTTCGCCTTGCCGTCCGTCGAATACACCGAGGCGACTTGCGTTATCGTCGTCGAGGTTTCCAACGATAATGGGGCAGAGCAGTTTCAGATGGGCGTCATCGTCGATTCGGTGAGCGAGGTGCTCGACATCGCGCGAGACGACATCGAGCCTGCTCCGAAGTTCGGCGACGGCCTCAGCACCGAATACATCCTGGGGATGGGAAAGGTCAGCGACGGCGATCGAGAGAAGGTCGTCATCCTGCTCGATATCGACAAGGTATTGACAGAATCGGAGATCGAATCAATCCGCAGCGCATCAAGCAGCTGCGACACGGACAAATTCAAGGCGGAAAGTGCACAGGCTGCTGCGTGACGCTAAGAGACAACCGCGGGGCGTCGGGCCATCGAATCGATGACGGCGTCCTGCAACAACTTCCGGGGGTCCAAGACATGATCAGTTCTCAATGTTCCTTAGGGGGAATTATCGTATTGAGCGCCGCCGCATTCTGGCTCACAGAGAATGCGTGGGCAAGTGGCGACACCACGGAATCCCCAGTTGGTTCGGAGAAAAGATCGAATCCCGATCCGCGCATTGACGCACTTCTGGACGAGGTGAGATCGCTTCGGGACGAGGTTCAACATCTTCGGGCAAAAACTGATGAACCGTGGCTGACCAAGCGCCGTGCCGCAGAGATCAAAGCGCTGACGATCGATGTGCTGGCTGATGCCGACACGCGTGCGAGTCTCTTCGACGGTGGTGCGATCGCGTTGATGGCCGGGCATGATGGCGACCACTTCTACCTCAAGTCGACCGATGACAATTTCTTGATGGGAATCAATGGATTGCTTCAATTCCGCTGGATCGGCAATTTTCGCGGCAACGAGTCCGGCCGAGCCAGCACTTCCCCAGACGACAATGACGAGACTGGCTTCGAGTTTCGCCGCATCGAGCTGGGCTTCGGCGGCCATGTCTTTGATCCTCGCATCGGGTACACCCTCGTGCTCGCGACGGAGGACGGGGCGGCCGGCGTCGAACAGCTCATCGCTCAGGATGTCATTCTCTCGTATGCCGCTTCGGACAACCTGACCCTGCTTGGCGGCCGATACTTCGCCCCGTTCCTGCGAGAGGAACTCATGGGCGGAGGCGGATCACTTGCGGTCGCGTTGTCCTTCATGAACAACCAGCTGAGCATCGGACGTGGCGAAGGCGTCTCCGCCATCTACCAGACGGATTCGTTCCGGGTCCATGGGTTCTTCAGCGACGGTGCCGGCAGCGGGGGCGGCGGTGGTGTCAATAACCCCACTGCCGACGGCGTTGACTGGGCGGGGACGGTCCGCGGTGACCTCAAGCTGGACGGTGAATGGAACCAATGGGGCGGCTTCTCCGCTTGGGAGGGTCAGCCATCGTCCGCCTTCCTCGGCGGTGCCATCCATTATCAAAAAGGTGAGACCGGCGATTCGCTGGCGGCCAACGATGTCGACCTGTTTGGCTGGACCATCGACGGATCGCTGCAAGACGGCGGCTTTAACCTCTATATCGCGGGTGCCGGCAACCACTCCGAGTCCGACACGGCCGCGGATATCGATAATTACGGCTTCGTCGCCCAGGTCGGCTATATATGGTCGTTCCCGACAGGTTTGAGCCCTTCCTTCGTTATGAAGTCATGATGTTCGATAAGGCGCTGGGCTTCGTCGAGGACGACGTGAGCCTCGTTACGTTCGGCGCGAATTACTATCTGAACGACAACGTTGAGTTTACGTTCGACATCATCTGGGCGCTCGACCCCATTCCGACCGACTCGCTCAACGCCGGGCTTTTAGCGGACGGCGTTGAGGAGGACCAGATCGTCGCCCGCGCCCAGCTCCAGTTGAAATTCTGAAGTCCATCTACGTCGTGAGAATGAACGCTCTAAGTTTTTAGCACTCTACCCACAAGGGGGACCACGTCATGAAATTCAAGAATCTGTCACTCAAAGCAAAGATTGCCATGGGATTCAACAGGCAATGAAGATTGAGGCCTCAGCTGTTGACCAAGATCGAGAAGAGAGAGGAGGAGGCGCTCGCGACGGCGACCACCGTGACGACGGCCAGCGGCGCGCCTGCTTCCGCGCTTGGCCACCACGACGATCCCAAAGCTGTGATTCCGATGGATGATGATAAGGGATTCAGCTCATTCTGACAAGTTCATCCACAGCGCTCCGCCGGCCTTCACCGATCGGCGGAGCCTTTAGTCCGTCTTCGGGTGTGGGATGTGCAGCCGTGAACTTGAGCCGACACTGCTCGATCCTTCTTCTGAATCAATCGGGGTCGATGACGCGGCTCCTTACCGGCCGCCGTTGTCTTGAGATGTTCGATGACCACGCTTGCCACGGGACAGTTTGAGCGGATCGCCGAGATCGCGATGCAACGGTGGGGTTTGAACCTCACCGATCGCAAGCGCCAGCTCGTATCCAATCGTCTCGAAAAGTTCCTGCAAGAGTCTCGATTTGAGAACATCGCAGAATATCTCGAGCATCTCGAGAGCGAAGCCGACGACGATGACATGTTGGTGTTCTTCGACCTGCTGTCGACGAACGTCACCAGCTTTTTCCGGGAGCGCCAGCACTTCGATTACCTGGAGCGAGAGTTCTACACACCGCTGGCCCGAGGCGACATCACGAGGCCGGGTCGTCGCATCCGACTGTGGTCAGCGGCCTGTTCGACGGGACCCGAGCCGTATTCACTGGCGATGCACGCGATCGACCACCTTCCCGATCTTGAGTCGTGGGACTTCAAGATTCTGGCTACCGATCTTTCCAACACGGCGATCGAGGAAGCCCAGATCGCAATGTATCCGAAGAAGATGCTCGAGAATCTCGACGGCGCACTCGTGCGAAAGCATTTCCGGGGCGGAACCGACTCGAACGAAGGAATGGTCAAGATCGCGCCGCACATATGCAAACTCGTCACCATTCGAGGGCTCAATTTGATGGACCCCTGGCCTTTCCGGGGCCCCTTCGATGTGATCTTTTGTCGCAACGTCATGATCTACTTCGATCAGCCGACGCGGGCGCGTCTTGTGGGTCGAATGTACGACCTTCTTCACCCGGGCGGGATCCTCGCCGTGGGCAGCGCTGAGACGCTCTCCGGCTTGAACTTGAATTTCCGCACCGTTCAGCCGTCTGTATATGTCAAGTAATTCTCAGGAGATGCTTGTGCACCCATCACCCACGACATATCGCAGTACCGAGGTGGACGGCAAGATTGTCGTCGGTGTTGCGGACATCGCGGTGTCCGATGATCCTTCCGGGACGCTTGTGACCTACGCTCTGGGATCGTGCATCGGCGTCTCCATCTACGATCCTGTGGCGCACGTCGGGGGCCTGCTGCACTTCATGCTGCCGGAATCCAAAATCAACGCGGAAAGGGCCGGTCAATCTCCAGCGATGTTCGCCGATACGGGCGTGCCGCTTCTGTTCAAGGGCGCCTATGAGCTGGGGGCAAGGAAGGAGCGATTGATCATCGTTGCGGCCGGCGGAGCGGAGGTCCTCGCGGACGATGGGCACTTCAAGGTCGGCAGCCGCAACCGGACCATGCTTCGTAAGCTCTTTTGGAAGAACAACATACTGCTCTCGGCAGACGACACGGGCGGCTCGATCAGTCGGACCATGATTTTGAAGATGTCTGATGGCGAGGTCACCGTCCGCAGCAAGGGCAAGGAGCGCACGTTATGGCCGACATAGGTCAGATCCTCGACAAAATCGATCGCTTGCCCGCACTTCCCAGCTCGGTTGTGCGCGTGACTGACATGCTCACCAGCGGCGCCACGGATCTCGGCGAAATCGAGCAGATTGTCCGCCACGACGAAGCCTTGAGTATGGTCATTCTTCGCTATGCGAACTCGGCTCGCTACGGTCGTCCCGGGCGGATGTTCGATCTGAAGCAAAGCATCGTGAGGCTCGGTGGCAAGGTTCTGTTGACGATTGTACTTGAGCAGCAGGCAAGCGCGCTGTTCGTTCGTGCCGGCGCCGCCTACGGGCTGAGGCGCGGCGCGTTGTGGCGCGGCGCGCTGGGAGGAGCGCTGGCGGCCGACCAGATCGCCCGGACCCATGACTTTGCCGACAAAGATCTTTGCTTCCCCTGTGGATTGTTGCGCGATGTCGGAAAACTCGTTATGGACATGCACTTTGGGAGCGAGTACCTCTCGCTCATTACCAAGCACATGCGACCCGAATGCACCTTCGTGGAGTGCGAGCGGGAGGCCTTTGGCTTCGATCATGCCCAGATCGGTGGAGAACTTGCGGGGCGGTGGGGATTACCAGAGCGGATTTGCAAGACTATCCGGTTCCATCACGAGCCCCCCGCGGCGGCGCCGGAGCACGATTTGCTTGTTGATATTGTTCATGCCGCCGACATCATTTGCCTGTGGGCGGGTCTGGCCATCGGCTACGACGGATTGGAGTACAAACTTGCGCCTCATGTTCGAGATGGACTGGGCCTCGATCGCCGGGAGGCGGAGCTTGATGTGTCCTTGACCTGGTGTCGGTTGCGCGAGATCGAGGAGTCGATGGAGAACGTTCTTGTTCAGGAGCACGACTCATGAGTTGTAACGTTTTGATCGTTGATGATTCGCTCATACTGCGCACGGCCATCAAGAAAGTCGTGAAGCTCGCCGGCGTGTCGGAGGATCACATCTTCGAGGCCGGCAACGGCCAGGAAGCCATTGATTTGCTCGAGACGGTCTGGGTCGATCTGGTGCTTCTGGATCTGAACATGCCGGTCATGGACGGCGAGCAGTTCGCACGCGAGCTGCGAGAACGACCAGAGCTCAACGACGTTGCCGTCGTCGTCGTGAGCACGGAAAGCAACAGGGCCCGTCTTGATCGAATGCGCGAGCTCGGTGTCGTGGACACCTTGCACAAGCCCTTTGAGCCTGAAGATCTTCGCAGACTGATCTCGACCGTGCTGGGAGTGAAACTATGAGTCAGTTGACTTCACAACGAATCGCCCAACTTGTCATTGAAGCACTCGAACGAACCGCGTTCGTGTTGGCTGAACCCGTGGACGCGGAGCGGGCCGCGGAGCTTTCCGCGGTGACGTGCTTCTCGCGAATCTTTTACACCGGCCCGGACCAAGGCCAACTGTTCCTCGCCGCGAGCGAGGGCTTCGTGCGCGAGCTCGTCGCGAGCCTCCTTGGCGTGGAGCCGGAGGACGTTGACCCTGCCAGTCAGGGCCAGGATGCGATCAAGGAGCTGGCCAACATCGTCGGTGGGTCCACGATCCTGGCGCTGAGCGGGGCCGACTGTCAGTACTCGCTGAACCTGCCCGAGCTGGTCGAAGCCCCCGAGATGCCGGAACCCGGCGAGCGCGGCGCCGCGTGCTTTGTGGAGTCCGAGGGCGAGCTGCTGAAGGTGATCTGGCGCCCGTCCGACCCCTCCCGGTCCGCCGCGGCTTAGGTGCAGGATTAACCACGATGTCGTCCCACGTTCGGGTGCTGATTGTTGACGATTCTTCGATCGTGCGCCGAGTGCTGAGCAAGGAGCTCGGCCGGCAGCGCGGAATCGAGGTCGTCGGTACTGCGCCCGACCCCTACATCGCCCGGGACAAGATCGTGAACCTGAGACCGGACGTCGTGACGCTCGACATCGAGATGCCGCGCATGGATGGGCTCACATTCCTGCGCAAGCTTATGAAATACCATCCGGTCCCGACCATCATCGTCAGCTCGCTGACGCCGCAGGGCTGTGAGACCGCGCTGGTGTGCCTGGAAGCCGGAGCGGTGGACGTTATCTGTAAGCCAGGCGAGTCGTATTCGGTTGGGGACATGGCCTTGCAGTTGGCGGAGACGATCCGCGCCGCCGCCCGCGCCAACATCAAGCAAGTCGCGCAGCCAGCTCGGGCCGGCGACCAGCCGCCGAGGATTCGAACCCTCGGCAAGGCGATGATCAAGACCACGCACAAGGTCATCGCGCTCGGTGCTTCGACCGGTGGAACCGAGGCCCTGCGGCGGGTGCTCTGTGCATTACCCAAGCAAGCCCCGGGAACGATCATCATCCAACACATGCCCGAGGGTTTCACGCGGTCCTCTGCCGAGCGTCTCGACGGGATGTGTGAGATTGAGGTTCGCGAAGCGGCCCACGGTGATCGGGTTGTGCCTGGTCTGGCGCTCCTGGCGCCGGGCAATAAGCACATGAAGCTCGCCCGCGATGGTGCTCGTTACATTGTGCGCATCTGCGAAGGCCCTCGCATTTGCCGACACCGACCATCCGTCGAGGTGCTTTTTGATTCCACCGCGCGGTATGCCGGTCGAAATGCCATCGGCGTGATCATGACCGGCATGGGTCGCGACGGCGCTCGCGGGCTCTTGTCCCTGCGAAAGGCCGGCGCCGTTACCATCGCCCAGGACGAGGCTTCGTGCGTCATTTTCGGCATGCCGCGGGAGGCCATCGAGTGCGGCGCGGCCCAGATCGTCTCTCCCCTCGATCAGATCCCGGATCGGATCATCGAGTTCGCCGTCGGCGAGCTTCGCGCCATCGCCGCCTGACTCGGACGAGGCTCGCCCAGACCAGTGATCCTATTCGAGCCACACCTCATATCGTTTCGGTCCGTCGTCGAGGCTGAAGACCGGCTGCGGCGCGTATTGACTCGCCCGTGCTTTGCGTATCAGTGTCTTGAGGACGATCCCGCGTTTCTGGATCTTCTGCTGGACTTGCGGGTCGATGATGTTCTGGAGCTCGTCGATAACTTCGGCGGGAAGCGTCACCTTCGCCTTGACCGTGCCGCGCTCGGTCACGCGAATGCAAAGGTGCTTGGCCGGGCAAGCGAAAGTCGATCTCGGATCGGCCGGCACCGGCAGCTCCAACCGCTTCATCGCGTCGGCATGCTTTGCGATGACGTAGCGACGGCACTTTTGCCCATGACGATGACGCTCCTGTGGCAACGCCCAACCGCGGCGCGCACCCTGTGCGGCGCCGTCCGGCGATTGAGGCTCAGTAAAGAATTAGATCCCCGGGGCGTCTCGCGATCGTCCGGAGACGAGCAAGCCCCGCCCCGGCCTATCAGTGAGCTCCGGCCGGGCACTTCTCTTCGGTCGCCTCGCCAGCGCCGTAGATCTCGTGCTTGGGCTGAGCGGCCAGCACCTCTTTCTTGCCCCAGTTCACGACGTTCTTGAAGCGATCCGACTCGATGAACGAGTTGAAGGCCGCCTCATCGGTCCATTCTGAAATGATGAGATAGTCGTGCTCGCTGTACACGTCGCGAAACAGGTGCGTCTCGCCGTGGCCCGACATGTTCTTCATGATCTGTATCACTTTCGTGAACACGGCGACGAACTCTTCGTCCTTGCCGGGGATGATCTTGTAATTCATGCCGACGGTAATCATGCTTGTAGCTCCAGTCTTGGGCGGGGACGTATTCGGTACCGGGTAATCTTATCGGCCGAGGTCAGCCCGCGCTTCGTCCCGAGCCCGATAAGGCTTTGTGTCGTTCTTCGGCGCCCCGCTGCGCAACGGTTCCGCCTCAACTCGCTCCCGCCAGTCTGCGAACCGTCATCATGAACGACCGTTTGATCATGTTATGGAACATGTACACGATGAAGCCGTAGACGACGGCGGCCAGCAGCGCGCCGACGACCATGCTGATCCGCCCCGTGCCGAGCCCTGATTTGACACTCCCCGAGATCGTGTCGGCGGGGTAGACCAGCGCCCAGATCAGGTTGACGGGGCTGAGGGTGGTGATGACGGCCCCGATGACGGGCATGCTGTTCCCGGCTGCCATTGCGCACAGGCCGAGCACGCCCGATCCGGCGCCGGCCAGCGCCACCGCGCCCACCACCGAACCGATGGTGCCCTTGCTCTTGATCGACCAATACAGACCGATCATCACGCAGACCGCCACGAAAGGTACGAGGACGAGCGGCAGAAGAATCGCGCCCTCTGGCAGAACCAAGGGGACGTCGATCTTTGCGGTCGAGTCCTTGACCGGCACGCCCTCCACCACCGTGCCCGCGGGGTTGCCGAAGCCGTCGGCCAGTACGTACATCGCCAGCAGGGCAAGCGTAATGGTCGGCACGAGAATCAGAGGCAACAGATACTGAATGAGACCGCGCAACTTCCCTGCCAAGTATGGACCCGGCTGGAGCGGCGTGGTCAGGATGAGATCGAGCGTGCCGTCCTCGCGCTCGCGCGTGACGGCGGTCGCGCTCATGTTCAGAGCAATCAGGGCAATGATGACGATCTCGGCTGAGAGCACCGCGGACACGGCCAGTTGAAGTTCCGGCTGCGTCCACACACCGCCGTGGTAGAGCCCCACGAGCGTCAGTCCGATTGTGACGCCTACCGCGACGAACCCCCAACGGGCGAGGATCGCGGCGAATGTCTTGCCTCGGGCCACGGACTCCCGCCACGCGATGGGGTTGGCGCCGACTGGCCGGGCCGGCCTCTCCCCGGCCCCCTTGGCACCCAGCCCTAACATCCGGCGATACCACGGAGCCGATCCCACCTTTGCCCCGACGGCCCGGACGCGGATCGTGGAATACCCGATCATCAAGACGCTGATCCCCGCGCAGAGCCAGCAGAACGTGGTGATCGGCTGGGCGAACCAGATTTGCTTCAGCCAGCCCGCCTCGACGCCCGTGAAGTTGTGCGGCACATAGGTGTTGGATTTGAGCAGGACCTCCAGGGCGAGGAACGGGTTGAGCGGCGTCAGGAACGTCGTGTGGTTCGCGGTCGAGCCCAGCGCGACCGGTGTTCGCAGCATCACGTCCGCTGCATACGTCCCGAATACGCACATCACCACGGATATGTAGAACCAGAAGACCGCCCTCCGCCCCGCCGTCCGGTTCACGGACATCGTGACGGCGATTGCCGCCACGAGCAGTGAGCTTGCCCCAGCGATGGCGTAGCTGGCGAAGATCGACTCCCCCGGCACCCCGCCGAAATACTGCGTCACTGCGAACAGGGGCAAGGTGGAGAACAGCAGGGCCAGGATGAAGAACAGCCGCCCAAAGAGATTGCCCAGCACGATCTGCAGCGAGTTCAGGGGCGTTGTGAGCAGAATGTCCCACGTCCGCGGGTTGGCCTCCTGGGCGATCGCCCCGGCCATGAAGACCGGGGTCAGCAGGCAGATCAACCCCACTTGAAGGTAACTGATGAGCACGAAAGTGTTTGCGGCGCCTGCCGCCAGTTGGCGAACCGACATCGAGCCTTGGACATTGGCCAGCATCGCGAACAGCAGGATGACGATCATCACCCCCAAATAGCCCGAGCGAAGGTACATGTGCCTGAGCCGGCACGATCCACCCTGGACCAGCCGCATGCAGATCGGGTTCGTCGGTAGCAGCCGTAGAAGCCAGTTCAGAAAGGCAGGCATGCCAGATCGTGCTCCGCCGCCAAGCCCAGCCTCCCCGGAGGCCGCCTCGCTTTTTTGCGGTCGGTCGTCTTGACAGGTCGGCTTGGGGGTACGAATAATACCGCAGTAGTTCAATCCCGGGCCCTCGGATCGTAGCACCCAGCTGTCGGGGGTCCCTTTACTTACGGCCCGCCCACCGACGACACGGGCGACACCGTTTAGACCGGGCGTCTAGGCCGACGCCGGCTGCCAGCGGTCCCAGATCGCGGGCGGATAGATTCAACCTCGGAAATCGGGCGATTGAGACCGACGTGATACACCGACCTCGTTCTACGGAGCTGACCAGACCAAGGCCTCATGCGGCAGCGACCAACGCGGTTGCACCGCGGGCTTCGTGTTTGCACCACTAGCGTCGGTTCGATCCTCTACCTCCGTCCGTGTCGTGTAGTTCGGCGTGTGAGCGCATGCGGGGAGGCGCTTGCGCGCTGCGGGCCGGCAACCTGATGGGGGTGCCTGTGCCCGTTTTCCTTGTCGCAGTCTCACCTTTAGCGCCGTGGCTCGCCGCGATTGCCGGAATCGTCGGTGGGTCGGTGTTGGGGTGGATCCTTCATGGGATTCTTACCAGCAACACGCTCCGACGAGCCCGCACTGATGCCGAGCAGTTGGTTCGCGCGGCCACCGCAGAGTCCGAAGCCGCCCGGCAGCGCGTCGAGCTCGAAGCCGAAAAGAAGGCCCGCGAGCGACGCGAGACCATGGATCGCGAGGTGGCCCAGGCGATGGCTGAGATTCGCCAGAACCAGGCTCGCCTGGCCAAGCGCGAGGACAATCTCGACAAGAAGCTCGAGAACATAACCGAGCGCGAAGCCAGGCTTGACGGCCGCGAGAGCGAGATCAAGCGTCTTGAGGATGAGCTGCAAACGGCTCACAAGGAAGTGGAGCAGGCGAGCGCGCAGGTCAACGAGCGCCTGCAGGAAGTTTCTGGGATGACCCAGCAGCAGGCTAAGGAGCAGCTCCTCGTACAGGTCCGAGAGGACTCAGAGCACGAAGCCGCGATCTTGACGCAACAAATATTGGAGGAGGCCGAATCCCATGCCCGCCAACGCAGCCGCGAGATCACCATACAGGCCATTCAGCGCTTTGCCGCTGAGCATGTGGCTGACTCCACCGTCCGGTCGATCCGAATCACCTCCGACGAGATGAAGGGGCGGATCATCGGACGAGAGGGACGCAACATCCGGGCCCTGGAGCGGGCGACCGGGGTGGACATTCTCGTGGATGACACGCCGGGCGTGATCGCCGTTTCCTGCTTCGACCCCATCCGCCGCACGATTGCCGCTGAATCCCTGCAAAAACTCGTCGCCGACGGGCGCGTCCATCCAGCCCGCATCGAAGAGGTGGTTGAGCAGATCAAAAAGGAGATGTCTGAACGAATCATCAAGCATGGCCAGGACGCCATCCTTGAAGCGGGCATCCGTGGACTGCATCCCAAGATCATCGAAGCCATGGGCAAGCTCCATTTCCGAACCAGCTACGGCCAGAACGTCCTGCGGCACTCGATGGAAGTTGCGTATCTCTGTCAGATTATCGCCGATCAACTCGGGCTCAACGGCGCGATCGCCCGCCGCGCCGGATTCTTGCACGACATCGGCAAAGCCATGGACCACGAGATGGAGGGCACACACCCCGCCATCGGTATGGAGTTTGCCCGAAAATTCGGCGAGAAATCCGAGGCGGTCCTGAATGCGATCGCCGGGCATCACGGTGACATCGACGCCACCACGCCATATACCCCGATCGTCATGGCCGCGGACGCCATCAGCGGCGCTCGTCCCGGCGCCCGCCGAGAGTCGATGGAGATGTACATCAAGCGGCTCGAGCACTTGGAGGCAATCGCCAAGGAGCAGCCCTATGTCAAGCAGGCCCACGCGATCCAAGCCGGGCGCGAAGTGCGGGTGATCGTTGATGCCAAGAAGGCCGACGATGCCGAGGCCTTCGCCATCGCTCGCCGCATCGCCAAGCGAGTCGAGGAGGAAATGACCTTCCCCGGCGAGATCAAGGTCACCGTCCTGCGCGAGGTTCGCGCCGAGGCGACGGCGCGGTGAGACTTACCTCTGCTCCGTCAAGAACCGTTCCCCGGCAGGCTGTGCAAACTGGTTCGTGGGGGGGCCCGGTCTTGACAACACCCGCGGTTTTCACCGGCGAGCCCTGACGACTCCACCTGCTCCTCATACGCTTTGAGAGGTCGACAGAGTATCTTGAGTCTTGAATCACCAGGATCGAGTCTTGATCGGGCGGGTGGGGCCGCGGGCGGGTCACTGACATTCAGCCTCGACGACTACGTCTGCGGGTGGTGAGGCCGAAGATATTCCGCCACCGCGGCCGGCGGCTGATGACCCATGAGCGCATCGCATTTTGAGCGTATCCTGCCCTCGACTGAAACATTGAACCATGGTTCAATCTCGTTCGACGGAGTATGACCCTGGCCAAGCGATATACCATCGGCCCTCTGGCCAAGCAGGCGGGCGTCCCGACCTCGACGATCCGGTACTACGAGCGGCGCGGCCTGCTCAGGCCTGATGGTCGCAGCGAAGGCAACTATCGGTTCTACGGCGAGGAAGCATTGGACCGGCTTCGGTTCATCCGAACGGCCCAGGCCACGGGGTTCACGCTGCATGACATCATGTCGCTTCTGGATCTTCGCGATGGGACGGCGGTCCCATGCCGGGAAGTGCAGGTGCTGATCGAGGCCCGGCTTGGCGATGTAGCGAAGCAGTTGGAGGGCCTCCAACACGTCCAGGAGGTGCTCCACGCCTCGCTGCACATCTGCCGCGAGGCCGAGGCGAAAGGCCGATGCGAGGTGATTGAGAATCTCAAAGTGGAATCGGCCGCCCAAGCCTCTCAGACCGCGCGCCGCGGGGGAAAAATCAACAAAAGTTGAAATCTCCTTGAACGTTGAACCCCCGTTCAAGGCCGTTAGCTATGTACAAGGGCCGAGGCTTTCGGCTCGGGGATGTTCCTGACCGCCCCACCTCAGGTGCCCGCAATGGAGATGGCGCGATGAAAATCCAAGTTCTTTACTTCCAGGGCTGTCCCAACCACATGCTCACCGTTGACCTTGCCCGGCAAGTCGTCGCCGAGATCGGCCTTGACGCCGAGATCAAAGAAGTTGAGGTCACCCGCGATGATGACGCGGCACAGGTGGGTTTTCTTGGTTCCCCCACGGTTTTGGTCAACGGTGTGGACATCGAAGCCGGCGCGCGTACTCGGACGGGCTTTGGGTTCAGCTGTAGGACCTATGCCGGCAGGGGCGTGCCGCCGCGCGCGTTGATGGTCGCCGCCGTCGAGTCTGCTGCCGCCGAGCAGGGCCGTGGCGTTGCACCAGTGAGGTGCGAGACCGACGACGGCGGCGCGGCAACCACCGCTTCGCGGGTGGCCGAGCTCCTGGAGCCCGAGGACCGCAGCGGTCTTTGGGCAATCGGCGGGTCGGTCGGGTCAGCCGCATTGGCATCAGCTTGCTGCTGGCTGCCGCTTGCTCTACTCGCCGTTGGCACCTCCGCCGGCGGCGTATCGACCGCCTTCGAGCGGACGCGACCGCTGTTCCTGGTATTGGCCGCCGTTTTCCTCAGTACGGGCTTCTATCTCAACTACTTCCGAAAGCCAACAGCGGTCGCATGTTCGACCTGCGCGGCGCCGAGGCCAAAACTCCGGCGGTTCAACCGTGCGATGCTTTGGGTCAGTACGGTGGTCGTTCTGTCCGTTGCGGTGTTTCCCAACTGGTTTCCGTTGCTACTCAACCGGGGTGCAACCGCGGCGACAGCGTCACAGAGCCTGGTCGATGCACCGACGGTGGAGCTTCGGATTGACGGCATGACCTGTGAGGGCTGCGCTGCGTTCATTGAGCATACGCTCGTGAAGTTACCCGGCGTACGAAGCGCCTCGGTCGTCTACACTGATCGGCGAGCACTCGTCGCGCTCGACCCTGATTCTGGGCTCTCGAACGAAGCCCTGATCAGTGCCATCGAGAAGCTGGGCTACCAGGCGAGTCTTGAGAGTCCATCGACGCCGGCTATCCAAACGACATCATCCCAGAAGGAGCGTTGATCATGAAGCTCGTCCGCAGTTTGCTCGTCGTTTCTCTTAGCGTCGGTTTCATTTCCGGACCGGCCCTGGCCGCAGTTGAACAGGTAAGCGTTCGCATTGACGGCTTGGCTTGTCCGTTCTGTGCCTACAACATCGAGAAGCGCGTCAAGACGCTTGAAGGTGTCGAGCCCGACGCCCGCATCGTCACGAGCATCGAGCACGGACTCGCGAAGTTTCCTTGGAAAAGCGGGGTCGCCTTTGATCCAGCGGCTGTTCGCAAGGCGATCCATGAAGCGGGGTTCACCCCGCGGGAGCTGACCGTGACAGTGACGGGGGCGATTGAAGTCTCATCAGACCGCGATACACAGACGATGCTGGAGCTGGTGGACGAGAGTGCAAAGTTGACTGTCCTGGTGACACCGCCCGAGCGAGCCGATCACCGAGAGTCGTGGGACGAGATGCGCGCTCTAGCGCTCCGTCAGGACGCCAAGCTTCGCGTCCGCGTTGAAGGTGAAGTTCGTGCAGATAGCGCCGATACACCGTGGAGCCTCGTCTTGCATACATGGGCTCCGCTTGAGTACGCAGCGCAAGTCATCGTGGAAATCGACGATCTCGCCTGCGAACAATGTTCAACGCGAATGATGCGGGCTCTGACGGAGCTTGACGGCGTGATTCACGTGGAGGCGGATCACGAAACGGACCGCGTGCACATCTGGACGAGGGACGAGGCGCCGGACCTGAACGTGCTGCGGGATCGAATCGAAACGCTTGGCTTGAAGGTTACTCATATACACGAGCTGGATCAGGTGAACGTGGATGGGCGCGATAAGTAGATCGCACAGCGTCATCGGTGTCGTTATGGTCGCGCTCTTGCTCTTATCCTGCACGGGCGCCGACCAGGCGCACACGACGCTGGGCGCTACTTGGGTAGCGACGATTGAGCACGAAGCAGTGCGTGAAGCGGTCGGCCTTGCCATCGTTGGTCAGGTGCTCGTAGTGAGTGACCCGCAAGGCGGCCTGATCCACCGTTTCAGCCTTGACCCGACAAACCGCGGTGAGATGATGGCGGGATGGTCATCAGGGATCGAGCGTCCGATGCACATGGAGGCAGACAAGAACGGCAGGCTCTTTTTGGCCGACTACCTGAGCGATCAAATTCTACTTTTGGCTCGTGACGAGTCGCTCGTAATGAGGTTCGGAACGTCCGGCTCGGAACAAGGTCGGTTTGACGCCCCGGCCGGCGTGGCCGTCGGCGACGACGGTTCAATCTACGTCGCCGACTTCAACAACCATCGCGTACAACGATTCGACGCCGAAGGGCGATTTGTTCAACGCTGGGGCCGGGAGGGCCACGACCCCGGCGATTTCTATTACCCGACGGACATTGCCGTCGGCCCAGAGGATCGCGTATATGTAGCGGACGCCTACAACCATCGCGTTCAGGTCTTCACGCCAGACGGCAAGTTCGTGACCGGCTGGGGACGGCAAGGGAGCGGGCTGGGCGAGTTCGACGTCGCCATCGGCTTGGGCGTTGATACGCAGGGGCGCGTGTTCGTGGCCGATCAGTTCAACCACCGCATCCAGGTCTTCGATGGCCAGGGCGAATGGCTCGGCAGTTGGGGCGAACATGGCAGTGAACCGGGGCAGTTCGACCGGCCGAGCGACATCACCTTCGACGATGCCGGTTTGATCTATGTCGCTGACTTTGGGAATGCCCGAGTGCAGGTATTCAGTGTTCAAGAGACGGCGATCGGAACACGAAAGGAACGCGCAGCATGGCCGGAGACACAACCCAGTCA
>JAZFYE010000073.1:0-2725 GCA_036475395.1 Phycisphaerales bacterium | reverse complement strand
CGACGCCTACATCATTCACTATCGCCAATTCATCAACGATGTCGAGCGTGGAGGAATCCTGGCGCGTTTGAGCCGCGCACTGACCCCACGCTTTCGAAGCGGCGCCGAGCGAGCTTCCATCACCGTTACCGAGATTTACTCTGCCACGCATTTCCAAAGGTACGAGGACGGCGAACTCGTAGCCGAGTCGCCCAACCGCCTCGGTCGCCTGCCGGTGGTGCACATACAGAATCTCAGCCAGCCGCTGTTTTTCGAGGGTCTCAGCGACGTTGAGCCGCTCATCCCGCTTCAGGATGAGCTGAACACGCGCCTCAGCGATCGTGCCAACCGTGTCACGATGCAGAGCTTCCAAATGTGGCTCGGCAAAGGGATCGAAGGCTTCGCTGAACGGCCGGTCGGGCCCGGGCAGATGTGGGTGACCGACAATCTGGAGGCATCGATCGAGGCGTTCGGCGGCGATGCGGACAGTCCGAGCGAAAGGGCTCACATCGAAGAGCTCCGCGAGGCGTTGGACAAAGCGTCGGGCGTGACGCCGGCAGCTGCCGGGCACATCAAGGCCCGGATCGGGAACCTCACGTCGGAGAATGCGCTCCAGATCTCGCTGATGGGCACCGTCGCCAAGGTCAAGCGCAAGCGCGTGACGTACGGCGCCGGCATCCGGGCGCTGTGCGAGTTGATCCTCCACGCACTGGATGTCCATGGGATCTACCGGACCGACGCGCTGGATCGGCGGGTGGAAATTGTCTGGTCGGACGCCCTGCCTACTGATGAGACTCGGCGTATCAGCGATGCCCTGGCCAAGGCACAACTCGGCATTCCGCTCGAGGTTCTGCGAGCCGAGCTGGGGTACCGCGATGCTGAAGGGCCAGCTGCGCCAATCGCAGGATGATCGGATGAATCACTAAAGCAGCTACAGGAGTAAGCAATGTCGCAAGCAGAAACAAATCAATCGGCGCCCGAGGTCACGTCGGATCTTGACCACGGATTCGTAGACGAAGCACCGGACGCTCAGATCCAAGAGTCCCAAGAACAGCGCGAGCGCCTCGTGCCTGTTTCTGAGGCTAAGAAATACCGCAAGCGCGCACAAGCGGCGGAGAAGATCCTGGAGGACCTCAAGACCGAGCTTGTCGAAAAGAACCGGACGCTGGAGGAGCAACGGGAGAGGATTTCGGACATGCAGCGGCACCGCCATATCGACGAATTGCTGATGGAGTCGGAGGCGATCGACCTGGAAACGACGCGGCTCCTGACGGAGCTAGCGCTGTCCGAGATGGAGGAGCCGGACGTAGAGCAGGCGGTCTCGCAACTCCGTCGGCGCAAGCCGTTCTTGTTTCGCCAGACCGCACGGGGTGCGGCAGCATCGAGCCCGAAGGCCGAGAACGACCACACGCCGTTGGCGCGCTCGCTCGAGCGCGCGGCGGCAGAAGCCCATTCGAGCGGGAATCGCACGGCGCTGTTGCGCTACCTTCGGTTGCGGCGCCGGCCATAGCGCTCCCAAACGCAACCAACACGAAGGATTCCTGCATCTGACCGACTCATTCTCGAAATCAATACGGAGTAAATTCTCATGGCCTTCACTGGAAAAGCTACTTATTCGGCAGGGGCGGCCCTGCCTGAAATCGCTGAGGACGTCAGCGACATCATCGGGCTTGTGAGTCCGCACGAAACGCCGTTGCTGGATCATCTCGGTGATCCGCAACGATCCGCAATGAGCACCGTACACGAGTGGTTGGAAGATACGCTCTTACCCAACACGGATGCGGTGGATGACCAGACGATCACAGATCCGGCGGCGGATACCGTCTTCACGGTTGATAACGGCGACCGTTTCCGCGTCGGTGACCAGATCATGCTCGCGGGCAAGGAAGAGGTCATGTTCGTCACGAACATCGCGAGCGATGACCTCACGGTCGTCCGTACGTACGGCGGAAGCCCGTCGGCGAACCTCGTCGATAACGATGTCATCAACATCATCGGGAATGCCGCGCTGGAAGGCGATGATGCGCCCACCACGCGGTTCACCAATCGTGTCCGGAAGCAGAACTACACGCAAATCTTCACGTCTACGGTCGAGGTCTCCGGAAGTCAGCTCGCCACGCAATCGATCGGTCTGGATGACGAACTGGACTATCAGAAACAGGAGCGCCTGCGCGAGCTTTTGCGCGATCTGGAGAATTGCGTCATCAACGGGTACGCTGCTGCCAGCAACCCGCAGGGCGACAGCTCGACGCGCCGAACGATGCGAGGCGCTCTGGCGACGATTGCAACCAACCAGTTCCAACCGAACGTGGGGCCGATCCCGGCCGGCGACGGTATTGGTAACGATCTTCTCAACGAGGCGGTGCTCAACGCTGTCTTGCGCGAAGTTTGGGAGCAAAGTTCAGGCACGATCGACACCATCGTCTGCGCCGGATTCCAGAAGCGGCGGATCAATGAGTTCATTGCCAGCGCACAACGGTTTATAGACCACGACAACAAGTTCAGTTCGCTCGTGGACATCTATGAATCGGACTTCGGCGTGTGCCGAGTCATCATGAGCCGGTGGGTTCCGCTGGACACGCTGTTGTTCCTTGACAGCTCGCGGATGGATGTGCTGCCGCTGGCGGGCCGCAGCTTCCACTTCAAGCCGTTGGCCAGCCAGGGCGACGCCGAGACGGGCCAAGTCATCGGTGAGTACACCCTGGAATTCCGCAACGAGAACGCTCACGCCTTCATCAAAGACCTG
>JAZFYE010000072.1:0-31630 GCA_036475395.1 Phycisphaerales bacterium | reverse complement strand
GACAAGATGAACCGGTCCGTGCGAGATATCGCCGGGGCGGTGTTGCTGGTGAGTCAATTCACGTTGGCGGGGAACTGCGCGAAGGGGAACCGCCCGAGCTTCGCCGGTGCGGCCGAACCTCGTATTGGAGAGGCCTTATATGAATCGGTGGCACGACGGCTGCGTACCAAGCACGAGGTGGCGGTGAAGACCGGCGTGTTCGGCGCGAAAATGAAGCTCAGCGTCGTCAACAACGGACCCGTGACATTGATCGTTCAACAACGCCATCAGGGCTGAGGGACGACCAGGGGGGACGCCGGGGTGATCCCGCATCGGCAACGGGTGGCGTTTCGCCGATCCTTGGGCTCGATTCACCCAAACAAAAGAGCCCGTCGCTGCCGAAGCAGGACGAGCTCCTTGTGGGGGGGCTTGTGAAATCCTGGTGGATTTAGACCGCCGCCTCATACCACCCGGTATGAGTGATTCCGCAAGACACGCTGGGCTGGTTCCGCGCGATCTGGACAAAAACCGGTCACGTGGACGCCGGTCGCAGATACGCTATCACCTGCTGCATGTCCGACCAGACCTTGCCGCGGGTATCCGGCGTGTAGTTTCGTAGTAAGTAGGCAGGATGGAAGGTGGGCATAACGGGCACGGACACTTCGGCGTCCGTGAATGTGTCCCATTGGCCCCGGAGCCGGGTGATCCCCACGTTCGTTCCCAGCAACCACTTCACCGCCGGTCCGCCCAAGCCGACGATGACCTTCGGCTGGATGATCCGAATCTGTTCAGCCAGGAACGCGGCGCATTGCTCGACCTCGGTGGGTAGGGGTGTGCGATTGGCCGGCGGCCGGCTCTTGAGCACGTTGGCGATATACACGTCGGGCCGGGCCAGGCCCATAGCCTGGATAATCTCGTCGAGCTTTCGCCCCGCGCGACCGACGAACGGTCGGCCTGTGCGGTCCTCTTGTTCGCCCGGTGCTTCGCCGATGAACATCAGCTCGGCATCGGGCGCGCCCTCACCGAACACGGTCTGCGTGTGGGCGGTCGCCGTGGTGCAGTGCGGGCAGGTTTCGTCGTGACGCGTGCGCAGCGCTTCCAGCGCGTCGGCTTTTTCTTGCGGCGTACGTCGTGGCGCGGATTGGGCACGCGCTACCGCTTGAAACAGCGAAGCGGCGACACGCGGTTTGGCGGCCGGGGCGGCGGCGCCGGGCGGACCGGTCACTTCTATCTCATGCGTCACCGCGACGGGCGGAGGCTGCATGGTCTTGATCGGCACAAAGTCCACGCCCAGGAGACGATCGGTCTCCAAGTGTTGCCGGGCAACGCGCCGCAGGTGATCGGTAGGCTCGTGCATCATCGTCATCCCGAGTCGTTGCGTGTCATCACTCGCCTGAGCCACGGATCGGCGTGTGCACCGATCCGCGTCATCTGTCGGGAAGGATATCAGTTCGTACCCGAGGCCGTGGGCTCGAATCTTCCCGTTGAGCGGGTGACGCGCAGCGCCCAGCTCCCTCGCGACGCAAGCCCCCGCCCCTCCAGCCCCCACGCAGCCTTCCCTTGATGGAATCACGCCTCGGCTATTGACACGAAACCACACGAGAGGACAATTCGGATAGATCGAGGGTGGGAATTGCTCTGTCCGGTCGCACGGGGGCACCTGACTCCGGAGGCGGCCATCCCGATGGAATCGAGACGAGGGGCACCACCGTGCGGCCTGTACCTTCAAGGAGGTTGAGCCATGTGGTTCAAGTCGAGCTTCACAATCCCGGCGGTCGCTGCGATTAGTTTCTGCTTCATTGGCGGGACAGTCCCCGCAGTCGCCGACATCCTCCACGTCCCCGCCGATTACCCGACCATCCAGGCGGGCATGGATGCTGCCCAAGCTGGAGATACTGTCCTTGTTGCGGATGGTATCTACACCGGACCTGGCAATAAGAATCTCTTCTACCCCGGCGTGCCTCTGACAGTTCGGTCGGAAAACGGTGCGGAGAGTTGCATCATCGACTGCGAGGGCGTTGGCAACGCGTTCTTTCTCGTCCTGGACGAGCCGCCTGACTTCATCATTGATGGCTTCACCATCCGCAACGGCAACGGCCGGGGAGGCGGTCTCTTCATTCACCATAATTGCGAGGCCACCATTCGGAATTGTGTCATCACGCAGTGCACGTCGAATACGGGTGGCGCCATCCTCTGCGAGGATGGGAGCAGCCCGACCTTGATCAACTGCGTGATCACCGCGAACACTGCGACAAATGGAGGCGGCCTGTACATCTGGTTCGGCAGTAGCCCAACGCTGATCAACTGCACCATTACGAACAACATCGCCGACGCTGACGGCGGCGGCGTGTACCTCTTTACGTTCGGCACAAGTCCCAGTTTTATCAACTGCACGATCACCGACAACTTGGGCAAACGAAGCGGTGGCGGGGTCTTCGTCTTGAGCGGCAGCCCCGTAATTCTCAACAGCATCGTCTGGCGAAATACCGGCGAGCAGATCACTGACAACTCGGAAACTCTGACGGTACGCTACAGCGACGTCGAAGGCGGATGGCCCGGCACGGGCAACATCGACGCCGATCCGCTGTTCCTCGATCCGGACAACGGCGACTATCACCTCTCATCCGGCTCACCGTGTATCGACGCCGCCGACAACACCGCCGTGCCGCAGGGAATCGATACCGATCTCGACGGCAATCCGCGGTTTGTTGACGATCCGGCTACGAAAGACACGGGAAACGGCGACCCGCCGATCGTGGACATGGGCACGTATGAGTTCCAGGCGTTGAGCTGTCCCTGGGATCTCGACGCCAACGGCAGCGTCGGGGCGACCGACCTCCTCGCGCTACTCGCCGCCTGGGGAGTCTGCGACGATCCGGCCAACTGCCCCGCTGATTTTGACAACACCAACGATGTAGGAACTGTCGACCTCCTCACCCTCCTCGCCAATTGGGGGCCGTGTCCGTAAAAATGGCATCGTGACATCAGGACATCAAGGCATCGAGGCATCGTGGCATCGAGGGGGGAGAAGAAGGCACTAGGGACTAGGCATTAGGCATTAGGCATTAGGCATTAGGCATCGGGGAGCAAGAGCGCCGGGGGCGTTTAGCCGCGAGCCGAAGGCGAGCGCGTTAGTCGCGAAAGACGCGCCGGCGAATCCGGTTGAGTTGCTGAAGCTCGACGCCTTGGGGTACGTAGCGACGGTGGGCGGTATCGAAACATCCGCGGCTGATCAGCAAGGCGGCCGGGCAGCGCACGCCTGTGTTGACAGCCAGTTGTTCCAGCAGACGTCGCTGGGCGGTGTCAAGCCCCAAGGCGCGACACAAGCGGCGCATCGTCGGCCCTTGTCGGATGCGGTCCCGCCGAGCGAGACTCAACAGACCAACTGCCCCCAGCGCGAGCGCCATGGCAAAGACGAGGCCGGCGGCCAGGAGCCGGTTCTGGGTCGACCACAACGGCTCGCCCAGCCCGGCGAAGGTCAGTCCAACCTTACCGCCGGCAACTTGAATCAGACTCACGATGGTCATCATGGCGCTGCTCCAACCAAAGTGCCCGAGCCATGGGCGAGGAATCGCGCCGCGACGCCGGCGCGGATTCGCACTTGCGGAAACCGGTCCTGCGTGGCGAGCTGTTGTAACTCGCGGGCCACACTCACCGCCCGCGCTCGCCGGGCCGCCCACACGCCGCTGATCCGATACAATGGATCAGGGTCGGCCAACATCGCCCGCAGTTGGGGGAGTCCTTTGGCGGGTCTGACGGCGAGCAGCGCCCGGACCGCGTTGGCGCGTAGGCGATTCTGGCGAATCGTGACCATTGGAGCGATACGTTCAATGCCGCGGCGATCCAGGCGCATCAGCGATTCGATGGCGTTGGCCTGGACGCGGGCATCATCGTGTCGCAAGGCAACGCGAATCGCCTCGACGCTGGGGGTCGATCTGACATCGCTCAGGGCGACCACCGCCGCTGACGCCACATGCGGATCAGTGCCGGCCGACTGGACGATCAGCTCGCGCTGCAGCGCGGCGCTCCACCGGAGCCGCCTGACCAGATCGATGGCCCCAAGCTTCTGAGGTCGCGCGCCGTCGACCAGCATCCGCGTGAGCCCGGCCAGCATCGCCCGACGGTCATTGGCGGCGACCGCATGGGCGGCGGCCAGCCGGTCATTGTGTGCCAAATCCAACCAGCGCTGGAAGAAGCGTCCCGCGCCTCGGCGCGCCAGCATCGCGGTCGCCTCACGAGCGATACCCGCATGTGGGCTACGCTCGAGTCGGCGAACCAAGTTCTCATTTCCGGCGTCGGTCTGGGCCACACATCGGCGGACCGCGACGGCGGCCACCGCTTCATCACGATCGAAGCAGAACTGCTCGACGGCCCGGTCCACCGTGATTGAATCATGTCCAAGCAGCGCGACGAGCGCAGACATCCGCCCCGCCGGTGAGGGAAGCGCGATCAGATCCGCCAGGCGCTCGATCCGCGACGTCGCGCGCAAGCTCAGCGCGGTAATCAGGCGCACGAGGTTCACCTGGGCCGCAAGCGGAAGGCGAACGGCCGTGGCCGGCGGCGGCACGCAGCGTGTCGGTCGCTCGACCTGGCGCATGGCTCGGCGCCGTGACGGCACGAGCAACAGGTGACCGTTCTCCAGGACGTCGGCCAGGGCCTGGGGACCGTTGATTCGATTCAACTGCCGGGCCGACGATCGCTGCAGGGCATTCACCGCCAGCCAGGGAATCAGGCTGCGACGCACCGTGGATCGGCCGAGCTGTGACACCGCCCCGCGCAGCAGGTAAAGCGCCGGATGATCGGGATCGGCCAGGATTTCGGCCAGCATGGGGCCAGGTCGAACCGCCAGCAGCGCCGCCGCCAGCAGAATCTCGTCGAAGCGATGATTCCGGTAGGCGAGCAGTCCCGCCGACACCGCCTCGTCCAACCGCTGTCGACCGAGGGGCCGAAGATCGCACCACGAGCCCGGGCCGGCCGTGGCCTCCACGACGCTGAGGATCACCTGAGCGGTCCGCTGGCCGACGTCCTCCATTGTCGATTCCGCAAGCGGGGCGATCAGATCAACATACTGGGCCAGCGCCAGTTGCTGGATGAGCTCAAGGGCATTGAGAATCGGCTGACGGCGGCCTTGGCGGACGATGGTGTGAACGACCGGCCGCAGGTCGGTCCGTACGTCGCCCAGCATTGGATATGCCCAAGGACCGAGCCGGTGCAGGCACCGGATCACGGCCGCGGCGGCGGTTGGGCGGCCGGTGCCGAGCAGGGTCCGGCAGATCGCCTGCTGCTCGTTCGGTTCGGCCGATGGTAGGGTTTGGGCGAGGACGGCGGCGACCGCCGAGGCGGGTTCATCACGCAACAGAGCCAGTCGAGCCTCAAGCGAAGGCATGTGGGGGAAGGGCAGGAATCGGTGGGGTGGGCTACGGGGCGGCAGACCCACAACTAGGGGGTGACACGGCACCACCCACGACCAGTTGCATCTCATCGGACCAAGACCGCCGCCTTCTCCACTTCTAGAATATTTGGAAATTTGGGTTGCCTTTGGCCGAAATTCCGCAACAATGCTCATTCGTCAAAAGGAGGTGGAGAAGACTCGTTCTCCTGACTTTGTGAGGGTGGTATATGAGTCTTCGAGCCAAGACCACGAGCCTTCAGGCTTACAACATGCTTCTGTACCGCGGTGTCCTGCACCCCGAGTTTTTCGGGATCGAGGGCCGGTACCAGATCAAATACGGCGAGTATGACTTCGAAGCTTGGATCTTCCGCGGGGGTCATGCCCTGCGCTTCCAGCATGAAGATATCAGCCTCTCGGAGATCATCTACGACGACATCGAGAGCCTGCCCGAGCGCGGTTTGGTCAGCACGCTCCCCTGTGCCGGAGAGAAGGACCATGAAGCGAAGTTCGGCGAGCGCGTGGTCTACCTGACCTCGATGCAGACCGAGGTCCTGTCCGATCATCTTTACCTGGGCACCTACCAGGAGATGATCGAGCACGCCCGCAACTCGCAGACGCTGCTGTCAGTCTGGGACGATCATACCGGCAAGCCGAACATGTCACTGCTGGATATGCAGCGGTACCGGGACCAGATGCACGTGCAAAGCTATCACTTCCGCAGCGATTGCGGGTTGGTCCTGCGCACGCAATCGATCTTCCAGCTCAAGGATGAAGACGACGAGGACGAGCCCACCGATGACGAGGCGGTGCCGCAGTAAACGTCCGGCACCGGGCGGCACCTCCAAGACAGGGCCTGCTTCAACCGCAGAACGAAGATCGAACCGCCTCAGCCGTTGGTGAGGGGCGCGGCGGTGTCTTGATCGACCGGCGTCGAGGCCGCGGTGCCCGGAACCTGCCCCGGCTGCCAAATCTCGGTGATCTCCTGCCCGTCGCACGCCCGCCGCATGAGCAGATACACAATCGTCGAGCCGCTGAAGTAGTTGGCGAAGACATACCCGCCGACCAGACCGACGATCACGGTCCGCCAAAAGGAAACGAACCACCCCGCCACTTGGCTGTGCCATGAGATGTGCAGCGCCATCGTATCGCCGGTCAAGTTGAATAAGGATGCGCCGCCCGCCGTGGTAAACGCCGAGTTGTCAGACCACACGCCGATCAGACCCGCGGTGAAGTTCAACATCAGCGAGGCGATGAAGCTTATAACGACAAAACCAATGGCCAGGCCGATCAGACCGGTAAGCCCATAGCCCAGCAGATGCAGCGGCCGACCCAGCACATACGCATACGCCCGCTGCTGGGCGTCCGGGGCATCACAGTTCTCGCAGGCGACGGCCGGCACTAGCAGGCTGAACCCCAGCGCATAGCTGATGACCAGGAACGCCACGCCGAAGCCGGCCAGCAACGCCAGGCCGTACAGGACGCCACCCAGCACGTCGATCCATGGCAGCGTCAGCAGCCATCCTCCCAGCACCAACAACCCGGCCAGGGCCGCGGCGATCAACAGTGGAAGCAGCAACGAGAACAGGAGCGATCGCCAACTGCCGATCGCGAAGTCCACGCCGTCCTGTGCGCGCAGTTTCTCCTCCAGGCCGACCTCGCAGGCGGTCATCCTCGACAGCGCCCCCCCGCCGAACGCAAGGACCACGACCAGCACCAACGCGTACACAATCGTGAAGGACTTGTGATCCCGCCACAACGCCTCGGGCATACGCAGGTACAGATCTTCGGCGGCGATGAAGAACGTCCGCGGCTCAACCAGGACGATCGCGCTGATCACGGCGCTGAACCCTTCGGTCACATGACGCGCCGTCGCCTCGAACGTACCTCGAGGCCGAGCTTCCTCGAGCCCTTCCATCGTGCGGACATAGTCGGCCTCGTTGAGCGTGCGCGGTACTTCGTCTTCCTCGACGGCACGGCGCATCTTGAGGTAGCCCCGGCTCACGAGGGCCATCACCTCGTGAGCTTCAAGCTCCCAGCTCGCAGGATCGCCGTCGGGTTGGTCGGATTCGTCCACGTAAGCGAGGATCGCGGCCTCGTACGTCGTCCGGGCCCGCCGATCGTCTTGCTCCGTCCACATCCCGGCGGTGAGGCCGTCGGGATGGATCGTCGGCTCGGTTGCCCAGTCCCAAGCGCGGCCGGCCACCATCAACGCCGCCACCATCACCAGGCCCAGGGCTAGGCGCGGCGGCTGAAACCCCATGGTCACCGCCCGCAGGATCTTGGGGAACCCGAACACCTGGGTGAACTCGACCTGCTCCACGATCGTGCGGCGTTGTGTATCAGCCACGAAACCACCTCCTTGAGGAAGCTCCCGGTTCGATGAGCGATGCTACCACCCCTGGCATCGGCTCACCAAGGCGTCCGTATCCAGCCTGGACGCCGACGGCACCAATCCGGTGCAATATCGGGTAGAATGTCCCCTTGCAATCATGAATCGGACACCTCCTGTGGTCGCGCTGACGACATGGGGCCCGGTGAGACGACTTTGTGAAAGGAGAGTCCCATGGCCTTCACCCTGCCCGATCTGCCGTATTCACATGACGCTCTGGAGCCGCACATCGACGCCCAGACCATGCAGATTCACCACGGCAAGCATCACAACGCCTATATCACCAAACTCAACGACGCCATCGCCCCCAACGCTGCCCTCCAATCCAAGACCGTCGAGCAATTGATAGGCGATTTGGACGCGGTGCCCGGCGATATCCGAGGTGCTGTCCGCAACAACGGCGGCGGACATTACAACCACAGTCTGTTCTGGACGATCATGACCCCGGCGGGAAGTGGAGGCGGCGGTGAGCCGGCCGGTGAGTTGGCGGAGGCGATCAACGCTTGCTGCGGATCGTTTAGCGACTTCAAGACGAAGCTAGCCAACGCCGCCGCGACGCGCTTCGGCTCCGGCTGGGCGTGGCTGACCGTCGGCGATGACGGCTCGCTTTGCGTTTGCTCTACGCCGAATCAAGACAATCCGTTGATGAAGGGTGTTTGCGATTGCCCCGGCACGCCGATCCTCGGGCTCGATGTCTGGGAGCATGCGTACTACTTGAAATATCAGAACCGTCGCCCGGACTACATCGCCGCGTGGTGGAACGTGGTGAATTGGTCCGCCGTCGCCGAGCGCTTCGCCCAGGCGAAATCACTGGCGGCGGTGTAACTACCCATCACCAAGTACCGAACCGACGCCCACGGATTCCAATCCGTGGGTTTTCTCTTGCTGGTTTGCCGGAAGCATCCACTACAATGAGCCAACGATGAAAAAGCGAGTCAGCATCATCGCCTTGACCTACCTCGCTGCTCTCCTGGGCGGTTGCACGCAATGGTTCAAGGGCAACACCCACACCCATACCTATTGGTCCGATGGCAACGCTGCCCCGGAGCACGTGATCGATTGGTACGTCAAGCACGACTACGACTTCCTCGTGCTGTCGGATCACGACATCCTTTCCCATGGCGAAATGTGGTACCCACTGCACAAACAAGATTGGCGGCCGCTGCGCCCCGAGCATGTCGAAGATCTCGAGGACAGATTCGGCCCGGATTGGGTTCAAACGCGCACCACTGATGATGGGACGAAAGAGATGCGCCTCAAGACCCTGCCGGAGCTTCGCGCGAAGTTTGAGCGGGCCGGCGAATTCATCATGATCCAGGGCGAGGAGATCACCGATCAATTCGGCCAGGTCCCCATCCATGTCAATGCGATCAACCTGCAGGAGCTGATTGAGCCGCAAGGCGGCGATTCGATGCGCGATACGATTCAGCGCAACCTTGATGCAGTCATCGAACAATCGCGGCGATTGGATCGGCCGATGCTTGCGCACATTAACCATCCCAACTACGGACATGCACTAACACCGGAGGATGTCGCCGCTATCAAGGGTGAGCGGTTCTTTGAGGTATACAACGGTCATCGCGGTGTGATCACCAACGGTGATGAGAACACCCCAAGCACCGATATGCTGTGGGATATCGCGCTGACACTTCGATTGACCGAGTACGATCTCGGATTGCTCTACGGCTTGGCGACGGACGACTCACACCATCATCACGGCCACGGGCGCACGTCACAGCCAGGGCGCGGCTGGGTGTGGGTGAAGGCGGACAAGCTCACGCCGAACACGATCGTCGCCGCCTTGCGGGCCGGTGATTTCTACGCGTCCACCGGCGTGACGCTGAAAGATTATGGATCGAACGATCGGACATTGTGGCTTGAAATCAAGCCGCAGGAGGGTGTGACGTACACCACCGAGTTCATCGGGACGCGCTGGCGAGACGGCGCGGTCAGTGCGGTGGGAGAAGTGCTGGCAACATCCACCGGGCTTCGGCCACGGTATGAAATGACCGGCGACGAGCTGTATGTTCGCGCGCGTGTGACTTCGTCGCGCACGCATCCCAATCCCTTTGCCGAGGGCGATATGGAGATGGCGTGGGTGCAGCCGGTGCTGGGGCAGGCGAGGTGAAGCACAACGGCGCACGAACCTGGTCCCTGAAGGGACCAGGCCTCACGGTGCGGTGGCGGATTCGCGTGCGTCGGTCGGTCACTTTCCCCAGCGCTTGAGGATGGCGGCGATGACGAGGCCTTCAACGGCGTTAAACGGCAAGGCAAACGGCGCATCGTCAAAGCCCTTGGCGAGCGAAACGGCGGCGCCCGTCAGTCCGGCCAGCACCGCGCTTCCTATCAGTGTGCTCATCCAAGCGGTAGACTTGTCAAACAACGCGCCGATTAGCAGACCGATGAGTCCGCCCTGCAAGATCGTCGCGAGATACACCTGAAGTTTGAGCGGCTCTTCGGGCACAAAGAAGATACCCGAACCGAGCACGGCTGCGAACACAACACCAATCAACGGCCCAAGGATTCTGCGATTCACCTATGCCTTCCTCCATAAAACGACGGCGACTCACGTTCTCGCGAAAAGGGGACATTCTACTTTTTCAATAAAGTAGAATTTCCCCTTTTTATCTCCAGCAAGACCCGGGGCGATCTTTACGGCGAGGATCAGAACCGTCACCTGATCTCGGTGACCGGGGCCCGATGACCTAATTGTCGTGCGGCTCAAGCGGAACCGAGCACCAGCCGCGATCGGGCGAATCTTCACTCCCGGGACGACGCCTTCCCGTAGGCGCGGGTGTTGCCGACGGCGCTGCTCGGGTCGCGCGGTGGTCGAGCGCGGCTTCGATTCGGGCGGACAGATCGCGCAGATGCGCCGTCACGATTGCATTGTCTGCGGCCTCGCTATCACAGCTCTCGATCGAAGTGCCCAGCGCGACCAACTCAGCTCGAGCCAGCGCCGGCAGATCGGAGTTGGCGCTCGGATTCTCGATCAACGACCCGAGCATCTGAACGTAGGTTCGCTGAAGATTGCGGCGATAGATGTCGATGTCCATGGGCTTATCGTTCAGTTCGCTGTAGACGCCGTAGCGCAGATCAGCCAACATTTCCGCCGGCGTGTAGGCGCCGTATTCCATGTTCTCAGCGTGCTCGGCCATGCGGTTGATCCGCCGGGCATTGACCAGCGTCCGCAGCAGCCGGCTTTGAGCGCTGAGCACGCGATCGGCGACGCCATCGGCTGTCAGGCGCAACGTGATGTCAGAAGGAATCATCTTCTGCGGGGTGCGCAGCGCATTTTCGACAAGGAAGCGAACGGCGTCGCGCTGATAGTCGGCATCGAGCGGGAAGAATCGCTGATCCGCATCGCCATAGTAAAGATTGACTTGCTCGACGCCCCCGACGATGTTGGCGACGTGCCCCATCTCGCGGTTCCATTGACCAAACAGCTCGTTGTACATGTTGCTGAGGAGGTCGTAGTCTTCGCCTTCCTCAGAGGTCGCATCAATAAGAAGGGCGGCAATGCGCTCGAGGTTCTTTAGACCCAGTGTTGTTGCTTGGACCGCCTGGTTGGAAAGGTCCTCCGTTTGCGCGGTGGGATCGCCGCGGCCGCCGTAACGGAACATCGGCTCATCGATTTGGCGCTTGGCGAGTTGTTCGAGCTCGGCCTTTTCATCGGCGTCACTTGCGAATTCGCGATAGCCCCATTCCGCGGCAAAGTGGTCATACGGACCGACGCGCGGAAGCAAGCCCGCCTCGTCGCCGGGCTGCGCGACATAATTGAACCGCGCGTAGTCCATGATGGACGGGGCGGTGCCGTTGTTCTTGACCCAGTCCGCATCGCGCAGCTGCTCGATGGAATAGCTCGAAGAGGCTTTCATATTGTGCGGGAAGCCGAGCGAATGGCCCACCTCGTGCGCGACGACGAAGCGAATGAGTTCGCCAACGAGATCATCGGGCATCGGAAGGCTCTGGGCGCGCTCATCGACCGCGGCCGCTTGCACGAAGTACCAGTCGCGCACGAGTTTTTGAACATCGTGATACATGCGAATATCGGCTTCAAGGATTTCGCCGGTGCGGGGGTCGTGCACGTGCGGGCCGAAGGCGTTCTTGATGCTGGCCGGCAGCCAGCGGATCGTGGAAATGCGGGCATCCTCAGCGTCCCACTCGGGATCCTCCTGCGGATCGGGCGCGTATTTGCCGATGATCGTGTTCTTGAATCCGGCCGCTTCGAAGGCCGGCTGCCAATCTTCGATGCCAGCCTTGACGTAGGACTTCCACTTCTCGGGCGTGCCACGGCCGACATAAAAGACAATGGGCTTGACGGGTTCGGAGCGCTCTGCCTCGGGATCCTTCTTCTCCAGTCGCCAGCGCGTGATGTAACGGACCGTCTCCGCTTCGTGGTTCTTGTCATCAGCAAAATCAACGAAGCTCACGCTGAAGAAGCCGACGCGCGAGTCATGCCGGCGTGGTTTCATGGGATTCTCAGGCAACTTGATCATGCTGTGATGGATCATGGCGGTGATGCCGCTGGTGGTCGGGCCTCGGCGGGCGAAGGGGCTTCGGCTGCCGCCGCCGCGGCTGTCGTCGCTGGACGGGCTGTACGTGGCCAGCACCTTGATCTCGATGTTGTGCGGGAACGACTTGACCTGCTCGATGAACGTTCGGCCGCTATCCATGTTGCCGGCGTTGAGCGTTCGCTTGGCGCTGAACTCGGCGACGTCCTTGGTGAACAAGTCCGTCACCTTGATCACCGGCTTTCTGTCCGTGCCGTATGCCTTGATGGGGAAGACCTTGATGATGGGCGCAAGGTTCGAGGCTTTGACCGCATCGGCAATCGGATCATCGGTGTCGGCTCGAATGCCGTAGCGAACGTCGCGCAAAAGCACCTTCTCGCCTCGCTGCTCCCAGCGGACAACGCGATCGCCGGCGGGCATCCCGGCGTACGACGAGCCGGCGGTTGTTTCAGCAACTTGCGTGACCCACAACATGTCCTTGCCGAACGCGTCGGTTGGGATCTCGTAGTACAGGTCGTCGTCGATGCGATGGACGTAGAAGAGGCCGATGTCGGTCACGGCTTCCTCGGTGATCACTTCGTCGTACGGTTTGATGGCGTCTTTCTTCTTGTCCTTGTCGTCCGACGTGTCCGCTTGCCGGTCCCCCCGTCCGGCCCAGTCGCCGGGCCGTCGCTGCGCGGACACAATCGAACTGAACCCAAGGGCCAACGTGAGCGAGGCAATCACGGACAACCGAACGGCAGACGAGGTGTGTTTTGGCAACATTGTGCTTCAATCTCCTTGATAGGACCGGCTACCAGCCTACCGGCCAGGGCCCTCGTGAGCAAGGGTTTTGGGGGGTAAACGGCGTAGGGGCACCAAGAACCCACGGATTGGAATCCGTGGGCGTCAGAGGTGCGGCATGCCTGCGACCCCCCCGTCCAGTGCCGAGGCCCCAGCTGACACCGCCAGGCCAAAGGCTTGCCCTACACCCGTCACCCCAGTTCACCGTGCACGAATCGTCTCCATAATCCGGACATGATCTTGCCGGCCGGTCGGTTGACGCCGTGCTTGTGAGCCCAGCGGCAGACATTGTCGATATCGCGGGAGAGTAGCGTGTAACCGTGTTGATTCAGCCGCGGGTCGATCGCCTGCGGGAAGTCGATAATGATCGCTCGATCATCGTGGAACATAATGTTGTAAGGCGACAGGTCGCCATGCACGCAATCGCAATCAAGCATCAACTCGATATTCCACAACACATCGTCAACAACACGCGCCGCATCGATACTTCCAGGCGCAATCTCCTGCAGCATCGGCGCGGCGCCAGATTCGTCACCTAAGAACTGCATAAGGATCGCGCGCTCACCCAGCGCCAACGGCTTTGGAACATCTGCGCCCGCTTCGTAGAGCACCTTCATCACATCCCATTCCTCATACATCCAAGTGGCATACTGCACTTTCTTACCAAAGGCGCTATTTTTTTGTACCGCGCGTTTCGCTCGCCCTTCACGGGCCATGTGCACGCGCCCGCCGATGTACATCGCATCGTTGCGGAATTGTCGCGACTCGATCGGGCGGTACACCTTGGCGGCGACGAGCGGGATTTCAGAGCGCGAACCGCCAGCGCAGCAGAACACCGTCGCTTCCTTGCCACTTTTCACCTCAAAGAGAACGTCCCTGATCCAGCCGTCTTCGATAAAAGGCTCGATCGCGGAAACATGATCTGATTCAGCTCGCATTGTGAGTCAAACTCCACAGGAACTTCGTTTGTAGTCCAATCGCGCACGAACAGCGCGCAGCGGTATGGCTTGATCCATTGCGGGAACTCGGCGCGAGTAAGGATGGTGAGGGCCTGAAACGAAACAAGCCGCCGGGAAGGCGGCCTGCGAAGCTCACGATTCAGTTTCTACAAACTGCGTGCTGCGTAGCCGGTCACATCCCGTCTCGCGACGAATCAGATTGGGTGACAACGGTTTCCATACAGCACGCTCCCACGAAGGTGTGAAAGGACGGGCAATGAAACGATCATGCCCTTTGTTGTACGCAGCCCCGTATAGACCCTAGGACTGACGATCTCAAGTCCACGGTAGACGGCCGTTCGTGAATGTCAAGGGTACGGCTCAGGATTCGCTTCGTTCAGATCGGAGCGAGAATCCGGCGCCATTGGCAATCGAGCTAAGAGAAAACCGGCCACCATTCGGCGGCCGGGTCTTTGTTCGTATCTTCGATTGAGTGTTTACCAGCGTCGGCGCTGACCGCCACCGCCGCCACCACGATCGGTGCGGGGCTTGGCCTCGTTCACCTTGATCTGGCGGGAGCCGAACTCTGTGCCGTCCAACGCGCCGATGGCCTCACGGGCGGCTTGATCATTGCGGATCTCGATAAAGCCGAAGCCGCGCGGGCGACCGGTTTCGCGATCGGCGATGAGATTCACTTCCTCCACTTCGCCATATTGGCCGAAGAGCTCACGAATCTCGGTCTCGGTCGTTTCGAATGATAGATTCCCTACATAGATCTTCACAACTGTTGCCTTCGTGTCCCGAGTCTGTGGCGCCGAACGGGATCCTCGGGGTTGATCTACGTCGGGTTCGCCCAGCCGCGAATCGAGGGCCCCTCATCGGCTGGTACGTACAAGTTATTGCGCGGATGATATTCAAGTGCCTCGCCGCTGACAAGCCCGGGGCGCCGGAAACGGCTGCTCGGCTTGGCTGGGATGGCCGGGAGTCCGCTCGGGTAGCGGGACGGCCTTCGCCTGGCTGTCAGGAGCGGGACTCTGCACGACGAGATCGAACGCCTTCGCAAGTCTCTCGGCGAGCCCGAGGCGTCGCCTACGGAGCGGCGTCTCATCGATCAGGTCCTGAGCAATGTTTAGCTCACGGACACGACCCCCAGTCGGCGAGCAGGGCGAGGAGGTCGGACACGCCGACGTTGCTGTCGCCATCGAAGTCCGGCGGACCGCCGGGGTCGGTTCCCCCCTTCGCGAGCAGGGAGAGTAGATGGGATGTGCCGACACTGTCGTCATCATCAAGGTCCCACGGGAACGGCAGGATCTCCTCGATTCGCTTCGTTCACATCAGACCGAGAATCCGGCACCATTGGCGGTCCCGCCAAAAGAAAACCGGCCACCTCTCGACGGCCGGTGCTTCCTTCACACGTTTGAGTATGTGCTTACCAGCGTTGCCGCTGTCCGCCACCGCCGCCGCCGCGATCGGCTCGGGGCTTGGCCTCGTTGACCTTGATCTGGCGCGAGCCGAACTCTTTTCCGTCCAACGCGCCGATGGCCTCACGGGCAGCATTATCGTCAGCGAGTTCGACGAAGCCGAATCCGCGCGGCCGACCGGTCTCACGATCAGTGATGAGATTCACTTCGCTCACTTCGCCGTATTGGCCAAAGAGGTCGCGAATCTCATCCTCAGTTGCATCAAAGGAGAGATTACCAACGTAGATCTTCATTCCTGCTACTTCCATGTCCCGAGTCTGTGGCGCCGAACGGGATCCTCGGGGTTGATCTACGTCGGGTTCGCCCAGCCGCGAATCGAGGGCCGCTCGTCAGCTGGTACGGACAAGTTATGGAGCGGATACTATTCGATGGGCTCGCCGCTGACAAGCCAAGGGTGCCAGCAAGGCCTGCTTGCCTTGGCTAGCGAGGATCTCCGGGAGTCCGCACAGGTGGCGGGAGGGCCATTTGGCTCGCTGTCAAAGGAGCGGAACTCTGTTTGGTTGACCCTCCTGTTTTTGCCGATATTCTCACCGGTCCGTCCGACGCCTTGGTTCAAAGCGGGCTCGGATCCCCGATAGCTCAATTGGTAGAGTGAGTCCCGATGCATCGGGATTCACCGCCAGGATGGCTGAAGTTCGTGATCCCCGATAGCTCAATTGGTAGAGCGAGCGGCTGTTAACCGCTAGGTTGCTGGTTCGAGTCCAGCTCGGGGAGCTTTCCACGCCGTCGCGAACTTGCGGCGGCGTTTTGGTTTACAGGTCGGACGTCTGTTCTGTACGCACGAAGGTCGGCCCATGACGAACTCGTACGTCCGGGTGCTGTTGCCACGCCTGGCGCGCAAGGCCGGCATCGAGAAGCGCGTCCACGCCCACGGCTTCCGACACACGCACGCCGCCCAACTCCGCGCCGAAGGCGTAGACATCGGCATCATCTCGAAACAGCTGGGCCATCAGTCCATTGCGACGACGGCTCGCTATCTGGATCATATTGCGCCGCTGGCCGTCATCGACACGATGCGACAGCGCGTTTGGAGGTTCTGCGTATCCTTGAGCGCCTGCCCTATCGCCGGGACGTAGGGATGGGTGGCGTCGATAGCCATGATGGCTTCGCGCTCGGCGAGTTCTAGCAGCTGGTGAGGATCTCTAGTATCGTTGCCGACATGGATCCGGAGGTTGCCACATCGGACTACGGTGAGATCGAAGAGCTGATCGCCAGCGAAGACAGCCCCGTAGGGATCGACGCCAAGAAGACCCACGTCATCATCATCCAGAAGCTGCTGCAAATCGAGGAGCGGCTTGCGAAGCTCGAGCGCCTGATAGCCAGCCAAGACCCTTGACCCGTACTCTTTAAGTATTCGGCCGGGCTTGGAGTGGCACGGCTCCTCGTGATCTTCGCAGATGAACGACACGTCACTTCCTGGTGATGGGAACGGCTCCGTCGGCGTCGCCGACCTCCTCGCCCTCCTTGTCAACTGGGGGCCGTGTCCGTAGCTGCACGGTAGACGGGCCGCGCGGGACGGTCAGTCGTCCTGCTCGTTCGAGTTCGCTTCATCGGGTAACTTCGCGCGCCACTGGGCCGCCTGGTCGGATTTGCCCCAGGCTTCGTAGAGCGCAACCAAGTGCTCGAGGGTCCGCTGTTCTCCTTCGCCTATGGTTTCCTTGAGCCTTTCATAGGCCCCAAGCAAGTGCTCCTGGGCCTCCGGGAATCGCTCAAGCTTCGTCAGGCAGGCACCGTACCCGCTTTGGCACTTGGCGATCATGCGATCGCCGGCGGGAAGAACCCGCTTGGCGGTTTCAAGCGCTTTTCTGCACAAGGCTTCAGCCGGCTCGAGCTTGCCCATATCTCGCAACGCCGACGCTAGGTTCACCAGCGACCCGATCGTGTTGGAATGCTCCTCACCGTGCCTGCGCCGATCGGATTCAAGCACTTGGCGAAAGAGAGGTTCGGCGTCCTCGTTGCGACCCTGCTTGTGGTACAGCGTGGCTAGATGGCTCATGGACAGCAGCGTGGCCGGGTTGTCATCGCCCAGTACGCGCTGGCGCACTTCGAGGACCTGGCGACATACCTCTTCAGCTTCGGCCGGTCTCTCCAGATCGGCAAGGAGCCCCGCGTAATGGTTCTGGGCGTATAGCGTGTCCGCATGCTCTTCGCCCCCGATCTGACGGTACAACTCGATGGCTTGATCGAACAGCGGCTCGGCGTCGGCAAGATCGCCCTGCCACCGGAGCTGCATGGCGAGATTGTGCATCGCGTGAGCGGTCGCCGGATTGTGATCACCCTGCGTGCGAAGGCGGATCTCAAGCGCCTCGCGCAGCAGCGGTTCAGCCTCGGCATACTTCTGAGCTTTCTCCGCCTTCTGCAAGAATAAGGCAAGTCTGTTCATGCCCAAAAGTGTTGTCGGGTGCTCGTTGCTCAGTTGATCGCGGACGGTCTCGAGCGTCCGGCGGAGAAGCTGCTCGCCCTCGTCGAACCGGTCCATCATTCGCAGGGCCGTAGCCAGGCTGTCCGTCGCCTACACGATCCGTGGATGCGTCTCACCATGGACGCGGCGGCTCAGTTCCAACGCCTCGCGAAACAGCGGCTCGGCTTCGGCCGGTTTGTCCATATCAAGATAGTGCCAAGCCAGGTTGTTCATGTTGGTTATGGTTCCAGGATCCTCATTGCCCACCGTTTTCCGCCGGATTTCCAACGAGCGCTCGTAGAGCGGCTCGGCGTCGGCCAGCTTGCCCTGCCTGGTGAGCGCCAGCGCCAGATTGTTCATCGACGTAAGGGTTTCCGTGTGCTCATCGCCGAAGATGCGGGCTTGGACCTCCCACGCGCGGCGGATCAACGGTTCAGCCTCCTTGGCCCGGCCGTCCTCCTGGAGCACCATCCCCAGGTTGTTCATCACCTCGACTGTCAAATAGTGCTCCTCACCGAGAACGCGACGTCGGCTATCGAGGACCTGGCGGAACAGCCGCTCGGCCAGGGTACGCTTACCCTGGTGATTGAGCCCGCGAGCCAGCCTGTCCATCGCCAGCAGCGTCTGCGGGTCTTCCTCACCGAGCTCGCGCTCGCGAATGGCGACCATCTCGCGTGCGTGCGGCTCGGCAAGATGGTAGTCGCCGAGCTTGACGTACATGCTCCAGATCATGTACCGCACTTCTGCTTCGACCAGGGGTTGGTCGGGAAACTCACCGTCGATCGTCTCGGCCGCCCCGTCCAGGACCTCGCGCAGGGTGATGTCGTGGTGGCCGGGTGGGAAAGCCGTGAGCATGTGGTGCATGAACTCGTAGACCGCTTCCGCCAGCGCCTTATCGGTCTCGGCCTTGGCCCGCTGATCGGCTTCTTCGTCTCTGGCTTGCACCGCCAATTCGCGGGCATCGTTGGCCATGACGGCCTGGCGGCTCGTGGTAACGATGCCGCCCACGAGCACGACCACGATCGCGGCGGCGGCGAACGCCATTGGCCGATTCCGCCGAACGAATCTGTGCAGGTGATACATGGCGCTGGGCGGACGCGCTTGAATCGGCTCGTGGTTCAGGAATCGCCGGAGGTCCTGCGCCAGGTCTACCGCCGAGGGGTATCGCCGCTCACGATCCTTCTCCAGCGCCTTTAAGGTGATCGTCTCGAGATCGCCCCGCAAGGTTCGATCGATCGTGCTGGGTCTGATGGGCGTTGCCTCCCGCACGACCTGCACCGCCTCATGGACCGGCGACTTCGTCACGTCGTACGGAAGCTGATCCGTGAGCAGCTCGAACAGCACGACGCCAAGCGCGTAGATGTCGCTTCGCGTGTCGAGGTCGTGGGGATCGGCGGCGCACTGTTCGGGGCTCATGTACTGCAGCGTGCCGATCAGTTGACCCACATCCGTCTGACGCGTCGTGACGGCCATATCCGAATCGGTCGAGCGGGCCACGCCGAAGTCGATGATCTTCGGCTCGCCGTTGCCGTCGACGAGTATGTTCGCCGGCTTCAGATCGCGATGGATGACTCCCTTTTGATGACCGTGGTGCACGGCGTGGCAGACCTTGATGAACAGCTCGAGCCGTTCGCGCGTGCCCAGGTTCGTTGACTTCGCGTACTCGGAGATCGTCCGCGCCCCGGGGATGTACTCCATCGCGAAGTACGGCACGCTTTCGTCGTTGTCTTTGAACGTGCCGGCCTCGAACACCTGGGCAATGCCCGGATGACGCAATCGGCCGAGAATCTGCGATTCGTACTCGAAGCGCCGTGCCGAAGATCGCGAGCGCAGCCCGCGATTCATCACCTTCACCGCCACCGTTCGGTGTGGACGCTCCTGCACCGCTTCATACACGGCGCCCATGCCACCGATGCCGATCGCGCGCTTGAGGTGGTAGTGGCTGATCCGCTTCCCTTCCAGATTGGTCGCCGGCCCGACACACGCCGTGAGCGCAGCGGCATCAAGGCCCAGTGCCGCGCTAGCCAGCGGCGACGCGTCCTCGGCGTGGCCGGCCACCATCGCCTCGACCTCATCTCGAAGCGACGGATCATCGGCGCATCGTTCGCCCAGCACCGCCGCCCGCTCCTGGGCGCTCAATTGAAATGTCGCCGTGAACGACTCGCAAAGACGCTCATAGCGTTCCTGGCTGATCATGGGAGTCGCCTCCGTCGCTCTACATCTAAACGTAAACGCGAAATCCGCAGCGATCGGCGCTAGAAACGCCTCGCTTTCTACTCCGACAGTCGTACCCGCAACCACGCCCGGGCCGTGTACCAGTCCGTCCTCACGGTCTGCGGCGATACGCCAAGCGCGTGCGCTGTTTCATCCACCGTCAACCCGCCGAAGAACCTCAACTCCACCACCTTCCGATGGCGCTCGTTGAGTCGATTCAGCTCCTGAAGAGCTTCATCCAGGGCGAGAACATCGATATCGCCTTCAGTGGCCGCTCGAACCGAATCCGTGAGCATGAGCTTCTGAGCGTCACCACCGTGCTTGATCGCTTTGTGTCTCCGTGCGTGGTCCACCAGGAGTCTGCGCATGATGTTCGCCGCCACCGCGAAGAATTGGGCCCGGTTCTTCCAGTCCGCGCGACTTTGGTCGATCAGTCGCAGATACGCCTCGTGCACCAGGGCCGTGGGCTGAAGCGTGTGATCGCTCCGCTCGCGGGCCATGAATCGCTCGGCCACGGCATGAAGCTCGTCGTAGACAAGCGGCGTGAGGCGATCGGCCGCGGCCTCGTCGCCGGCGCCCAGCTTCAACAAAAGCTCGGTGGTGTGCGTGAGTACAGCCATACGCCTATTCGCCCGTGCTGCCCAATTGCAGCGTACCCAGATGCTACCACACGGGCGATGCCCACTGAACCCCTCGTCCCAGGACTCTTGCCGACGACGCCGGATCGGGGCCTTCGTTCGGTCGTGGCGGTTTGCGGCTTTTTCTAGCGCTTTTGTGCTCGTTCTTCGCGTCTTCTTTCGGACCCCCGGCCCGCGCTCGGGTCCACGGAGTCTCGTGACATCGGCGGGCGCGGTGCCCGGCGTCTTCACGACCAGAGACGAAATCTTGAGGAGGTTGCTGTCATGGCGAAGACACTTAGGTACCGAATGTCGGTGGGTCTTGGGTTGATTGTCGTGCTCTTCGGGGCTGCGCATGTCGCGCACGGCCAATGCCCCGAATGGGACGTAGGAATTCCGGGGTTTGGCGGCGGCAGCCCCTTGGTATTGTTTGAGTTCAACGACGGCGCCGGTTCCGTCCTCTACGCCGGCGGAAACTTCACCACCGCGGGCGGGAATCCCGCGAGCAATATCGCGAAATGGGACGGCACGAATTGGTCCAACCTCGGGGCGGGCGTGAACGGGAGAGTGCGCGCCCTCACCGTTTTTGACGACGGGAGCGGCCTGGCTCTCTACGTCGGGGGGCTCTTCACCGACGCCGGCGGGGTCGCCGTGAACAATATCGCGAGATGGGACCTCGCAAGCCAAACGTGGTCGGCGCTCGGGCCGGGCTTGAGCGGAGAGCTGTGGTGGGTGGGACGGGTGCCGGACGTGACCGCCCTTACCGTCTTCGACGACGGGACCGGCCCCGCTCTCTACGCCGGCGGAGATTTCAATAACTCCGCCGGCAACTCCGTGAACATGATCGGGAAATGGAACCCCATGTCCAACAGCTGGTCGGGACTGGGCGGCGAGCTGGACATGGGGTTGATCCTGTGCAGAGCCGGCTTTTGCGGACCCCTAACAAGCGTCTTCGCCCTTACCGTCTTCGACGACGGGACCGGCCCGGCACTCTACGCCGGCGGAATTTTCCATAGGTCCAACGACGCACCCTTCACTCCCCTGCTCAATATTGCGAGATGGGACGGCTCGACGTGGGAGCCGCTCGAGGGCGGTGGCGTGGAGAACCAGATCGGGAGCTTCACGATAGTGTGGGACCTCATCGTCCATGACGACGGGACCGGCGATGCCCTCTACGTCGGCGGAGAGTTCACCCATGTCGTGAAGACCTGGGACCCCAATAACAGTTTCGCCGCGAGCAATATCGCGAGATGGGACGCCTTGGGCTGGTCGCCGCTCGGAGACGGGGCACTCGGGCCGCGCAGGGATTTGGGGGAGGGGTCTGTGTCCAGCCTCGCCGTGTTTGACGACCCCTTCGGCCAACCGACCCTCTACGTGGGAGGCTTTTTCGAGAACGCGGGCAATTTCAGGGTCGCCGCCGGAAACCCCGTCAACCACATCGCGCAATGGGACGGCTCGGACTGGTTCCCCCTGTCCACCAATGGCATCAGCGGTGTGAATGGTGTAAACGCTTTTGCAGTTTTCGACGACGGGAATGGGCCGGCCCTCTATGTCGGGGGTGTCACCAGCGCCGGCGGACTGACGGCCGAGGGTATTGCCAAGTGGTCCGCAACTGTGGCGGCCGACCCCAACGATTGGGACGGCGATGGGATCTTCAATGAGGTGGACACGGTGCTTTGCGATCCTTCTGCGGACTTTGATGACGGCCTCGCTGGCGCCGTAATTCCAACGGCCGGCACAGTGTGGGACTCTGCCTTTAGCACGCCGACGCCACCCGCGCTTCTAGGCGCCACGGTTAGTGACAACGTCGAGCCGGGAGGTGTCCTCGTGATCACCACGAGTTCCCCAGTCGGCATCGACTTCTCGCCGTGTACGTTGGGAACGGTCATACAGGCTGCGGGCGGTATCGTTGACTACAAATGCACGTCCCTGACGATCGATGTGATTTCAGGCTTCGTGACCATCGAATACACGCTTGAAGGTATCCTTCACGAGGTGGTTGTCTTCGGGGGCGGGATCGTGACGCTTCTAGATACGCTCGACGAATTCGGGGAGCTCCTAGGAGTGACCGCCACCGCGGCGGGGGCGCCAGGGACCGTCACCGTGGACGGGCACATCTTGACGCCGGGCGAGACGGCCAATGTCGCTGAGGTATGCGACGGCGTGGACAATGACTTTGACGGCATCATCGACGATGCGTTCATCGAAGTTCAGGCGGCCAAACATACGACCGGCTCGGGCCCGCACCCGGGTTCGACCAAGGAGCCCCTGGTAGGCATCTTGGTGGCGGCCTATGACAAGTCCCCGGGAAGCTGTGCCATCGCGCAGGATCAGAACGGCAATGGCCTCAAGTGGCAGGAGTACCCGGATGTTGTCGCCAACTGCACACCGGACACTACCGCGCTTACCGACGCCGACGGTGTAGCCTTGCTCGAGCTTCCCCCGGGTGACTACATCATCATCAGCCACTTCGACTCCGACGACCCGCCTGACGGGATCCTCGATCAGTTCATAGCCGCCTCCGCCAACGACCTTCAATGCGGTGAGACCAAGAAGAAGCACTTGCAGCTTCTTGTGGACGCGAACGGCAACACGAAGCCGGGCAAGACCACGCGGCTGACGGGCTCGGAGCTTTTGATCATCGAGCCGGAGTATGTGCTGTGGGATGAAACCGAGCAGCTCTACGCGTTCGTGTTGGAGAGCGTAGGCGACTGGGGCGTGACTGTTTCGGTGACGCCGCCGGAGGGATTCGTCGCTGACTTCAACGAACTCTCCGAGGCCGTGAACAACGACCTTCAGGCGGTGCAGTTCACCATCACCGAGGTCGGGAGCGACCTGGTGCCGACCCAGACGACGTTTCACGTCCAGCACAATGGCCTTTGGGACACTATCCACAGCAAAGTAGGCATCCAACTGACGCCTGAGTATGCCCAGTCGCGCGGATTCGACGTGGCCCAACTGCGAGCTCAAGGCCTCATCAGGGAGCGTCCACGTCGTGGTCAGCGCTAGCTGATGGAGGTCTCGGTTAGAAGTGTGAATGGGGCTTGCCTGTCCCCGACGCTCGCGCGGAAGCGCCGCCGAGCGTCGCGGGCGGGCCGGCGCCTTGGACGGATAGGACTCGGCGTAAGCAAGACTCTCGTCGGGCAGAGCCCGATCTACGAAACAGCGGCCGGTGAGTCATAGCACCGCAGGCTGCATTCAAGAAGAGGAGCAAAACCATGTTCACGGCGAAACACACCAAACTGAACCTTGGCGTACTGGTGACGGCGCTGGCCGCCTGGGGCGTTCTGGGATCCTCGGGAACCGCCTTGGGCGATCCGCCGCCGGCCCAACAAGACCTGGCCGAGGCGCAGCTGGACCATGTGCCCGGCGAGTTGCTGGTCAACTTTGTCGATGAGGCGCCTGATGCGGCCATTGTTCTTGCGGCACAGTTGGTGGTCGGTGCAGAGGAACTCAAGGCGTTCCCCGCCATCGGGGTGCGGCTGTGGGGCCTCGACCCCGGGTTGTCGGTGGAGCAGGGGATGCAACTCCTTGCCGGGCCCGCGTTCGCGGGACTGATCGAGTTCGCCGAGCCCAACTATATCGTCCACGCGCTTGACTTCCCGAATGACCCGCTCCTTGGCGACCTGTGGGGTCTTCACAACATCGGCCAGACGGGCGGAACCCTGGATGCCGACATCGATGCGCCCGAGGCGTGGGACTCTCAGACGGGCTCCAGCTCCGTCGTGGTGGGCATAATCGATACGGGGATCGATTACACCCACGAGGACCTGGCCGCCAACATCTGGATCAACCCCGGCGAGATCCCCGACAACGGCATCGACGATGACGGCAACGGTTTCATCGATGATGTCATGGGTTGGGATTTCGTCAACGACGACAACAACCCGATGGACGACAACGACCACGGGACCCATACGTCAGGAACCGTGGGCGCGGTGGGCGACAACGGCATCGGCGTCGTGGGTGTGAACTGGACGGTCACGCTCATGCCGCTGAAGTTTCTCAATGCCGGTGGCTTCGGGACCAACGCCGACGCCATCGACGCGATCCTCTACGCCGCCTCTTTCGAGGATGAGTTCGGCAACAAGATCGTCCGCATCACCAACAACAGTTGGGGCGGCGGGCGTAAATCCAATGCGCTCAAACAGGCCATCGAAAGCTCGGGCGCGTTGTTCGTGGCCGCGGCCGGAAACAGCGGCAGCAGCAGGAAGATGTATCCGGCCGGATATCCGCTCGACAACATCATTTCCGTCGCCGCGACGGACCACAACGACGAGTTGGCCGGTTTCTCCAACTACAGCGACTCCTGGGTGGACCTGGGGGCCCCGGGCGTGGATGTTCTGTCCACCACTCCCGGTAACACCTACAGCACCTTTAGCGGTACATCCATGGCCGCACCTCATGTTGCCGGGGTAGCGGCCCTGGTCATGGCCCACGACCCCGCCTTGGGCATCCTGGCCGTCAAAGACCAGATCATGGCCGGCGTTGACCTGTTGCCTTGGCTGGAGGGAAAGACGCTGACCGGCGGTCGGCTCAACGCCCTGAGCGCGCTGGGCGAACCGCCTCCGCCGCCGGACACGACGCCTCCCGATGCCGTCACCGATCTGGCCGTAGACGGAACCGCCACCACGTTTGATTCCATCAACCTGACCTGGACCGCCACGGGCGACGACGGCACGATCGGCACGGCGTCCCTCTACGACGTCCGCTACCTGGTCAACGTGCCGGTCACCGAGGGAAACTGGGACGGCGCCACCCAAGCCCAAGGCGAGCCGTTGCCCCAACCTTCCGGGGCGCCTGAAACCTTCACCGTCACCGGCTTGTCAGGTGGTACGACCTACTTCCTGGCCCTGAAGGTGGCTGATGAGGTCGGCAACGTCTCCGTCCTCTCCAACGTTGTTTTCGAGACCACGCTCACGCCGCCGCCTGGGTCGTGGGCGATCCAGACGGTGAACGCGTCCGGGGATGTCGGACGATACACTTCCATTGCCCTAGATGGCGTGGACAATCCCCACATCAGTTATCATGACGAAACCAACGGTACGCTGAAGTATGCCCGCTGGACGGGATCGGCGTGGGACCTTCAGTTGGTGGATGACACCGAGTCCGATGTCGGGAACTACACTTCGATTGCCTTGGATTCTTCAGGCAACGCACGAATTGCGTACGCCCGTGGCCGGAGTGTCTCCTGGTTGAAGTACGCCCGCTGGACCGGCTCGGTCTGGGCAATCGAGACGGTGGACAGCCAGGCGTCGGGCGTCGGCTGGGACGCCTCCTTGGCGTTAGATGCTGCCGGAAACCCCCACATCTCCCATCACAGACATTGGGGACAGCAGGCTCTGAAATATGTGCGCTGGGACGGTTCTAAATGGGTCAAGCAGACGGTGGAACACGGTTCGAGCGTCGGACGATGGACTTCCATCGCTCTAGATGGCTCGGGCAACGCACACATCAGCTACAGTGCCGGCGGTCTGAAGTATGCCCGCTGGACCGGATCGTCCTGGGACGTCCAACTGGTGGATAGTGTTAGCATCAGCGCTACTTCCCTGGAACTCGACGGTGCCGGGAACCCGCATATCAGCTACACCACGGGCTTCGGTGCGCCGAAGACCCTGACGTACGCCCGATGGACGGGGTCCGCGTGGGACATTCAGGTGGTGGATGATTCTGCCGGCTTCGCCTCATCCACCTCGCTGGAGCTTGATGCCTCGGGCAACCCACACATTGCCTACTTATCCGGGGTTTACGGCGATGGCGATCTGACATACGCCCGGTGGACGGGGTCGACGTGGGAAATTGAGGTGGTGGACTCCGTGGGCGACGTTGGTCTTTACGCTTCTGTGGCTCTGGATACCGCGGAAAACCCATGCATCAGCTACTACGACGCCACCAACGGCGACCTCAAATTCGCCCGAAAGGCTGGTCCATGATGTCGTTTGCACTCGTACAGTTTCCCAGTGCCAAACCGCTGAACCGGAAAGGGCACTCATGCGCAGTGCCAAGTGACAGGCAGTGAGGCCGCCTCACCCCGCGGCTCGCCATGATAAGGAGTACTGTGATGAATGTATTGCACCCGCTCACTCGGTTCGCCCCCCTTGCCGTGCTCTTTGGCCTCTTCACCACCGCCCCGGCCTACGCCGAACTCGGCGATCAACTTGCCAAGCTCCTGCCCGACGACGGCGCGGCGAACGAGGGGTTCGGCGGCTCCGTCGCGATCAGCGGCACCACCGCGCCATCGTCGGGGCCTTCGCCGACGACGACAACGGCGACCAATCCGGCTCGGCCTACCTCTTTGATGCTGCCGCCCCCGGAATGTGCCCGTGGGACCTTGATGACAACGGCAGCGTTGGCGCGGCCGATCTGCTCTCGCTGCTCGTGAGTTGGGACCCGTGCAAAGGCTGCCCCGCCGACTTCGACGGCGACGGCACCGTCGGCACCTCCGACCTCCTCGCCCTCCTCGTCAACTGGGGGCCGTGTCCGTAGGAATGAGGCAGCCCTGTCCACGGCCAGGTCGGCGTTACGTGACGAACTTGGTCATTCTCCAACTCGGCTCTTGTACCCACCGGCTCCCCTTGGTATCTTCTCAGGTGAGATATCGCAGAGCGGCGTACATCCGCTCAACCCCTTGAGGCACCTCTCTGGAACGACTCTGGAGAGGTGCTTTTCTCTAGGATGCCAGGCATGTGCTCAGTAAGGAAAAAACAAGTGCCCGACCTGGCCAGGCTGATTCTCACAGATGCCGCTTGGATACAGCCCGCCTGTGGTACACTGTTCCCGACCGGTCGCACGGGGGCACCTGTCTCCGAGGGCGGCCATCCCGATGGAATCGGGACGACGGGCACCACTGTGCGGCCACTTCGGCGGGAGGAGACCGAATGATGTACGCATACTTAGTCCCGACGGAATCGGGACGTACAGTCGTCGTCGCCGTAGCTGCGCTTGCAGTGGCCATGGGCGGACAGCGAGCTCACGCCCAACCCGGCTGGGTGCTGTCACACCAGAAGATCAGCGATACCGAAGGCGGCTTCACCGGCACGCTGGATAATGACGATCGCTTCGGCTTCTCGGTGGCCTCACTGGGTGATCTCGACGGCGACGGCGTGGGCGACCTGGCCGTGGGGGCGCGGAAGGATAACGACGGCGGCTTCAACCGCGGTGCGGTGTGGATTCTGTTCCTCAACGACGACGGGACGGTGAACTCCCACCAGAAGATCAGCAACACCGCAGGCGGCTTCACTGGCGTGCTGGATGATGGTGATCAGTTCGGCGGCTCGGTGGCCTTGCTGGGTGATCTCGACGGCGACGGCGTGGGCGACCTGGCCGTGGGGGCGCGGCTGGATGACGACGGGGGCGAGAACCGTGGCGCGGTGTGGGTGCTGTTTCTCAATCGCGACGGGACGGTCAAGTCGCATCAGAAGATCAGCGACACCGAAGGCGGCTTCAGCGCCATCCTGGACGATCTCGATGTCTTCGGCATTTCGCTGGCCTCGCTGGGTGATCTGGATGCCGACGGCGCTAGCGACTTGGCGGTGGGGGCCATCGGCGATGACGATGGGGGTGCCGACCACGGCGCGGTGTGGGTGCTGTTTCTCAATCGCGACGGGACGATCAAGTCGCAGCAGAAGATCAGCGACACCCGAGGCGGCTTCACCGGCACGCTGGCTGATTCCGATTGGTTCGGCTTCTCGGTGGCTTCGCTGGGTGATCTGGACGGCGACGCCGTGGGTGACCTGGCCGTGGGTGCAATCAACGACGCCGACGGGGGCCCGGTCCGCGGCGCGGTGTGGGTGCTCTTCCTCGACACCAACGGGACGGTCAAGTCACACCAGAAGATCAGCAACACACAAGGCGGCTTCACCGGCACGCTGGATGATTCCGATTGGTTCGGCTTCTCGGTGGCTTCGCTGGGTGATCTGGACGGCGACGCCGTGGGCGACCTGGCCGTGGGGGCGCTCAGGGATGACGACGGGGGCCGGGACCGCGGTGCAGTGTGGGTGCTGTTCCTCAACACTGACGGGACGGTCAAGTTCCATCAGAAGATCAGCGACACCGAGGGCGGATTCACCGGCACGCTGGATGATTTCGATAACTTCGGCCGCTCAGTGGCCTCGCTGGGTGATCTCGACAACGACGGCGTGGGTGACCTGGCCGTGGGGGCATCCACCGATGACGACGGGGGCCTCGACCGCGGCGCGGTGTGGGTGCTGTTCCTCGACGGCATTTGTCTGTGGGATATCGACGCCAACGGCAGTGTCGGCGCGTCTGACCTGCTCTCGCTGCTCGTAAGTTGGGGCCCGTGCAAAGGCTGCCCCGCCGACTTTGACGGCGATGGCAACGTCGGCGAATCCGACCTCCTCGCCCTGCTCGCCAACTGGGGGCGGTGTCCGTAGCACCGATGTCAAGCCGCACATCCTCAGACAGGCGAGAATGCGGGTATTGGCCAACCGACGCTGATATCTCACAAATGCCGCTTGGATACAGCCCGCCTGTGGTATGCTGTTCTCGACCGGTCGCAAGGGGCTCCTGCGGCCACGGATCACGGCAGGCACTACCAATGTGCGGCCTCTTCCTTGACGGAGGTTCAGCCATGTGGTTCAAATCGAGCTTCACAACCCTGGCGGTCGCTGCATTTTGTTTCTGCTCCATCGGTGGAACAACACCGACCTACGCCGACCTTGGCGATCAACTCTTCAAGCTCCTGCCCGACGACGGCGCGTCGAGCGACTGGTTCGGCCACTCCGTCGCGATTAGCAACACCAAAGCCATCGTCGGTGTGCCTCTCGACGACGACAACGGCTTTGCCTCCGGCTCGGCCTACCTCTTCGATACAAGCACCGGCGCTCAGATGGTCAAGCTCCTGGCCGACGACGGTTCGGACCTCGACAGCTTCGGCACCTCCGTCGCGATCACCGGTCCCCCCGGAAATGAAATCGCTATCGTTGGGGCAAGTCTGGACGACGAGAACGGGTTCCTCTCCGGCTCGGCGTACCTGTTCGACTCTACCACCGGCCAGCAGATCGCCAAGCTTCTGCACGACGACGGCGCGGCGTTCGACCGATTCGGCACGTCCGTTGCGATCAGTGGAATCACCGCCATTGTCGGTGTCCCAGGGGACGACGAGGCTTCGGGCTCCGCATTCCTCTTCTATGCCGCCACGGGCCAGCAGATCGGAAAGCTCCTTCCCGATGACGGCGCGGCGGATGACCACTTCGGCGTATCCGTCGCGATCAGCGGTCATGCCGGAAAAGAAGTCGCCATTGTCGGGGCCTGGTGGGATGACGACAACGGTGTCAAATCCGGTTCCGCATACCTCTTTGATCTCACCACTCGAATGCAGATCGCCAAGCTCCTTCCCGATGACGGCGCGGCGGATGACCACTTCGGCGTATCCGTCGCGATCGGCGGTCCGCCCGGAAAGGAAGTCGCCATCGTCGGGGCTGACCGGAATGACGACAACGGTGAAGACTCCGGCTCCGCGTACCTCTTTGATGCTGCCCGCACTCCTTCGTGCATATGGGATCTTGATGATAGCGGCGACGTCGGTGCATCCGACCTGCTCGCACTCCTGGCAGCTTGGGGCCCGTGCAAAGGCTGCCCCGCTGATTTCGACGGCAACGGCACCGTCGGCGCATCCGACCTCCTCGCCCTGCTCGTGAACTGGGGGCCGTGTCCGTAGAAGAAGGCATCGAGGCATCGAGGCGTCATGGCATAAAGGGAAAGGCCGTGTAGCCCCGCCGGCCGCGGCGGGTCGAACGTCAACGAGCGTTTGTCTGCGCACCAGCGCCGCCTAGCCGGGCCGTGTCGGCCCGGTTGACGCTTCATGTTGCAGTTGGATCCTCTTCCCGGGCAAGCGGGGGAAGATTCTGGGCAACAGCAGGGACCGATGGATGCACGGAACGGCCCGCAGTGCTGCCGTTGGTCGCCCTCCAAAAAAAAGATTTCCAAAGTCGCGCAAGATTTCCTCCAAAGCGGCATATATACCCATAGACCGGCTTTTCCAGATCGGTGCGTAAGACTTCCTACACCTGATATCTCCCGAACAAAAAGGAGGAGTCGCCAATGAGATACACCTACATTCTGTGTGTTTCCGTCGCCGCGTGCCTGAGCTGGCCCGAGGTCTGGTTCGCCGCGGCCTACGCCGACCTCGGCGATCAACTCTTCAAGTTCCTGGCCGACGACGGCGCGGCGTTCGACGGCTTCGGCTGGTCCGTCGCGATCAGCGGCGCCACCGCCATCGCCGGGGCCATAGGCGACGACGACAATGGCACCACCTCCGGCTCGGCATACCTCTTTGATGCTGCCGGCACCCCCGGAAGGTGCCCGTGGGACCTTGATGACAGCGGCAGTGTAGGTGCATCCGATCTCCTCTCACTGCTGGCAAGCTGGGGCCCGTGCAAAGGCTGCCCCGCCGACTTCGACGGCAACGGCATCGTCGGCGCGTCCGACCTCCTCGCCCTCCTCGTCAACTGGGGGCCGTGTCCGTAGGAATGAGGCAGCCCTGTCCACGGCCAGGTCGTCGTCACGGAACGAAACTCGATCATTCTCCAACTCGGCTCTTTCACCCACCGGCTCCCCTTGGTATCTTGGTGGGTAAGCGGCGTGAAGTCCGCTTGAACCACATGGGCACCTCTCTGGAACGACTCTAGAGAGGTGCTTTGCTGTAAGGTGCCCGCATGGACATCGACCGGCACGACGACTAGGCGGGGGGTGTGGTGGCCGGGCTTATATCTCACAAATGCCGGTCGGATAGAGCCCGCCTGTGGTAGACTGTTCCCGTTCGGTCGCATGCGGGCACCTGTCTCCGGGGACGGCCATGCGTTTGCCGACAGGGCCCGTGGCGTGGTCTCCCAAAAGCAAGGAGATGATGCGATGTGGTTCAAACGTCAAGCGAGTCAAGCCGTTGCGACAATGGTCCTCGTGCT
>JAZFYE010000071.1:0-25172 GCA_036475395.1 Phycisphaerales bacterium | reverse complement strand
AAACCCTTCGACCCCGCCGCCGACCTGCCCATGTACCGCGAGGGCATGGACTGGTTCGTCCTGCGCGTCGCCTCCAACAAGGAGAGCTACGTCCGCGACACGCTGCTTCGCAAGGTCCAGATCGAGGGTCTGGACACCCGCGTCGGGCGAATCATGGTCCCCACGGAGAAGACCAAAACGCTCAAAGGCGGCAAGACGAGGATCGCCGAGACCAAGCTCTACCCTGGTTACATCTTCGTGGAGATGCAGCTCGAGCCGGACGGGCGCATCCCCCAGGATGTCTTCTTCCTCATCAAGGAGACGACCGGCGTCGGCGACTTTGTCGGCACGGCCGGGCGACCCACCCAGATGAAGACCCAAGAGGTCGAGAAGATGCTCTTCGACTCGCGCCGCCCCGAAGAGACGCCAACCGTCAAGATGGAGTTTGACGTGGGCGACAACGTCACGATCACCGAGGGCCCGTTCGAGAGTTACGAAGGCACCGTGGACGAAGTCCTGCCGGACAGGGGCCTGGTGCGCGTCCTGGTAACGATCTTCGGCCGCCAAGCCCCGATCGAGCTTGAATACTGGCAGATACAAAAGGCAGAGTAGGGACGGAGGGACTGGCGACTGGGCACTGGGGACTAGGCACTGGGGTCAAACTGACAACTGATTACGATCGAAAAAGCCACGCCGAATGTTCGGCGTGGCGTGTTTGTTCCAAGCATAGTGCTTGCGGCGATTACGCCGCGGTTGTTGTTCGTTGATGCGCTGCGAGTTTCTGGACAGTTCAGTCACCCCCACCCACGCGGATGCCCGCGCAACGACTCAAACAGATCATCCCGGCGCCTTTTTGAAACCGTTTCTCTTTCCACCTACGCCGGATGTTGGCGATTGCGAGGCCCAGAGAGAACGGCCGCCTGACGAGGTGTCCCCTAGATAGCTGACAGCTAGATAGCTGACAGCTCGGCAGGTGACAGCTAATCAGTTGACAGCTGATCAGGCGACAGCTGATCAGGCGACAGCTCAATAGGCGTCTTGCGTCAACGTCAAAGACAGAGATCATAAACCAAACGACTGGAACTTGGGTTTCCGGGGGATGTTCCATTCGTGCTCACAAAGCTCGGCGGTGGAGCCGGGCGAAGGTCAAATGAGAAATGTCGGAGTAAACATATTTGAAGGTTGAGCGCAGCGATCTTGGCGCTGTGAGAGCGAGAGAACACCAAACGAAAGACTAAGGAGATAGGTCATGTCAATTCCCGTTCGACATTCTGGAAGGATCGCGCTTGCGGCTCTGATTGTCATTGCGCAGACGCCACTGCTGGTTAGCCTGCAGTTGTTTGCGTCGGCCGGATCGGAAACTGATCCGCCGGATTGGCAGATTGCCCCGCCTGGTCAACGATCCCTCAGCTCGAGCTTCCAAATCGGCCCCATTGACGGGCTAACCACCGCCTGGCATCCCGCGCCAGCAAACACCTCGATTTCGTTTGGGACCTTCGCGCAGTTCTATCAGCCGGCTGCACCGGATACGATCGTCATCTGGACCGGCGCTGTGGAAGTGGCACGCGATGACCAGGGATCCACGGCCATCGGCTGGCTGCTTGAGCTAGGCCCGCACGTTGTGCATGTCGAGGTTATCCCCTTGGCAGGCGGGGCGCGCTACAGCCAGTCCCGCTTCAACGTCGTGGACGTTCCGATCGAGCAGATCACGGTCTCGCCGATCGACGTGTGGGTGGACCCGGTCGAGATCGATGAGGACCTACCTCAGGATGAGATCAACGAGCAGACGATGTCGTATTTCTTCGGCCAGTCGATCGCGGCCCTGCGGGATCTTGGCCACGACCAGTATCGAACTTCCGTAAACCGCTGGGTGCACATGAGCGTCGAGGTAGACCCGCCGGGCTTTACCCCGTTGATGGAGTGGCGCGTGGACGGTCAGCCGACCAGGCTCGGCGGCTCGGTCACACACGCCATTGATGACGTCGGGCTGCACGAAATTACGGTCGGCCCGCTCTTCAATCCCGGCCAAGCCGAGATCGAAACCTACTCGGTCACGATCACCAGCCACACCAGCGGCGAGGACATCATCGAAGAAGGTGAGCCGGTCGTGTTCATCGCCGAAACCGATCCGCCCGGCTACGAGGATGAAATCACCTGGCTGTCGAGCACCAAATACGGCACCGCCGAGCCCATCCTCGGCGAAGGCCCCATCTTCATCGCCGAGTTCAACGACACCTGGGACTTCGATGCCGAGAACGGCTACTGGCAATGGCTCGGCGTCAAGGCCGACAACGCGACGTTTAACCAGGATCAGAAGGGTGAGTTCGGAGACATGTTGTTCGACAATGAGAGCGTCGAGATCCAATTTGGGGAGAATGTCTTCGAAGAGTTCGTTATTAACGGGCAATTCACAGTAAGCCATGAGGGTGTTGTCAACGGGGAGGGAACTGTCAGGTTCCCGGACGACACGGTGGGGACGATCAGTGTGGTCAATGACGAGGCCGAGGTTAATTATGGGGACATCAAACTTGATCTTGTGACTAGCTCATTCGAGTTCGTCATCGTAAATGGGGAGGAAATGCCATTCGGTGAGGTTATGCAGATAGTCCAGGACGAAAATACGTTCAATGGGATCGGTCCTTTGGGCGACCTGAGCCGCGCTTTCGTTACCATCTCCGCGCTAGGCCACACAGAAGCCTTCCAGAAAAACATGCAAGTGGCAAGAACGTGTGGGTTACTCTCATCTCCCTTATCAGGATTCTGGTGTAAAGTGGCTGTCGCTGCGGCGGTGACCGCGATATTGATCCTGGGGACCATCGCCTGCGCGGCGATAGTCGCGGCGGGGTGCGTAGGCGGGATGGTGGCGCTCCCTGTCGTCGGTTCGATCGCCTGCGCCTTAGCCCTCGCTATCTGCGAGAGGATCGTCGACGGCGCTGCCATCTTGACGGCTTTCCTCCTGGCTGAATGGTGGTGTCCATGAGACGTCGGGCGAGGAGAAGAAAAGGGGTCAGGAGTGCCCTGTAGAAAAGCTCCGCGTTGAGCCGACGTGAACGGTATGAGCACCGCCGGCAAGTCACCACGGATGGTGGCGGCGGTTGCGTTGGCCATCGGCGATCCGCCGCAGGCGGACCACGGTATGGGGCAAGAAAAGGGGACATTGTACTTTTCTGGCCGCCACGTTGGCCTCGAAGGGCGCGCACACGCGCACAATTCACCGTCCATTGCGCACCGCACTGGCAACCCATCGCTTACGTGAACCGGGGCGACACGCCCCGGCTCGCTAACGCGCCGCCACGATCGGCCGCGGGCGGGGACGCCGCGGCTCGCTTCATCATCAAGCGTGGGTGAGCCCATCCCCCGCGAACCGCTACGATCGGCCGCGGGCGGGGACGCCGCGGCCCCCGGAAATGGCTCGCTTTGTTGTAGGATTCTCCGCATGCATCGACTGTCACCCAACATGACGACGTGGCACATCACCTGGGGTACATACGGTGCGCGTCTTCATGGCGGTGATCGCGCAACGGTTGATCGACGCGAGGCTGCGATCGGCGACCGGTTCGTTGGGCGCAACGAGCAACGCGAACAAGCGGAAAAGACCATCATGCGGGGCGATGCAGTATATCTGGACCACGAACAACGACGCTTCGTCGAATCGACCGTTGTCCAACTGTGCGATCGCGGCGGATGGACGCTTAGAACATGTGCGTCGGGAATCGAGGGTGACCACATACACGTCCTTGTAGATGCAGACCCAGCCGTCCATGGAGAGAAGATTCGCAGACTCCTGAAACGCTGGCTTACGCAGGCGATGAACGAGCGATTCGCTCGGCCTAGAAGCGGGAAGTGGTGGGCGGTCCAGGGATCAAACAGGGTCGTCGACAGTGATGCATACTTGAGCCGCGTCATCCCGTACATCGATCGTCAAAGAGCAACATCAACCGCACCAATGTAGCGAGCCCGCCCGTCAACGGGCCGGGCTGACGCTCGCATACCGTGGGCGTCCGTTGCGAACCGTCAATACAGGGCTTCTCCGGCATCAGCCGCGGGCGGGGACGCCGCGGCTCGCTTGGGCAACGTCAAACTCCATGCCTTGCCAGAATGGTGCGCGGAGTCCGGGTTTGGGGAGCGGGCCTTGTCGGGCGATTGAGCGTTGGAGGGCTCTGAACGCATCTTCATTCGTGATGCCGGGACGGGTGCCGAGACGGCGGTTGCGCGATTCGTAGGGTTTGGCGAGCGTGTCCAGAGAAACCTCAAAGCACGATAGGACACGCTTGGTGGAGCAAAGAAGATCGTAGTTGATCCACCAGGCCGCCCGGCCGGCGTTCCAGGGAATGCCGCGGCGGTAGCGAACGACCCACTGCGGGATCGGTTGCAGCGGTTCGTCGGGATCGACGCCCCAGTTGTTCTCCGGGCACGGCCATTTGGGAAGGTTGGATGCGAGAACGATTGGGGGCTCGCCGGTGTCATCGTCAAACAGTCTGATGCGTCGCGCGGAGCGAGTCACGCAGAAGCATTCAAGCTCGCGCAAGCGCATGGCCATGGAGGCGTGATTGAGGCGAGCGAGGCGTAGGACCTCCCGGGCCTGGACGTTGACGTACCAGGGGAAGGCCTCATCTCGTGCAAGCTCGATGACGATTTCGAGGATGAGTCGAGCGCTGGCGGTGAGCTTGAGAAATTCCGGCCAGGACCAGAGGTTTCGTCGAATTGTGAAGTACATTTGGCGCGCGCGAGGTTGGTTCAGGGCTTCGGCGACGGCTTGTTTGTGCCAATTCAGCGGATGATCCGGGCGCGAGAGTTCGCGCTCGAGCAGCTTGCGAAAGCCGGCCTTGTCGATCCCGCGCGAATCGGGGAGTTTGGGCCAGGCCTTTGGATGATCAAGGCACTTGAGCTTGCGGGCGAGGGCGACGGCATCCTGGAGGCGTAGGGCCTCGATTCGAGCGAGCGCATCGCGTCTGTTTCGGAAAGCGGGCATGGAAGAACAGCCTGTCTCTATAAGGGGGTGCCCGGCGGGACTGGCGCGCGCAAATGTGACCGCGCATCGAGCCGGATGTGTTTGGTGGTCGACTCGAGGCGGGGCAGTTGGCTCGGAGCAAAAGAAAAAGAGCTCACCTCGAGCCGGGGGAGGCACGAGGTGAGCAGTGGCTGGGACCAAGCGGAGTGTGGGGGAGCTCCGCCGAGATCCGACGGTCAGAATCGGGATGGGTGACGCTACGCGGCCCGTGTATAGGTCATCTGGCCGACGCTGTGCCAGGTCTTTCCTTCGTCTTTGGACATTTCCCAGGCGACTTCAAACTTGCTCTCGCTGAGCTTGTTGAGTGTCAGCCGGGCGAACATGCTTGCACCGGTCTCGTAATTTTTGAGAGCAGTACCGTTGTTCTCGTTGGTGATGACGAGTTTGCCGTATTCGTCGAAGTTTCCTTCCATGACGTCGAGCATGCCCATGTTACTATCAAGACGAGTGACACGAAAGACGTCCTTCTGGCGGTCGTAGGCGAACACGGTCAACATGCTCATGATTTTGTCTTCGATCTTTATGGTGAGGCTCTCTTGGAAAGCGACGCCATCGAGCAATTCGATAACTTGAGCTGTACCTTTGTAATGCTGCGGGGGCTGATCTTTCTTCTCGATGTCAATCGCGACATCCCATTTCCCCAGCAGGAAGTCGAGCTGTGAGAGTTGCTCGGCTGGGCCGGGCGTCCATTCGTGTTGAGGGGTGTCCTTGTAGCCATCGTCCTGGGCCACCGCGCCGACGCCGACACCGATCGCCAAGGAAGAAGCAAGTGCGAATGCGAGGGTCAATTTGATGAGGCTTTTCATAGTGATTACACTCCGCGAGATGAGACTCTGAGTCGGTTGCCACGGCGGCGTCCGGCCATGGGTAGTCTTACGCGATTTGAGTCGACCGGTGCCGCGCTTTGCAGCCGAGCGCGTATCGCGCGCAGCCAATTGAGCGTAATCTGCAGCCGGTAGGTGTCGGGTGAGTCGGCGGTTCCAAGAACGAGCCTACTGAGCCGGCGACGGCGATAGGCTTGTTTTCAGCTCAAAATCGCCGGCCAAGGCGTGCCTCAAGAGCGTGACGGCGCGACCGACTAACGCGAAGCTTCGTTCCGTCGATGAGTATCACGACATAGTCGCCGTGGAAGAGCGGCTGGATTTCACGGATGCGATCGACGTTCACAATCGATGAGCGATGGATTCGGACGAACATTGTGTCGTCGAGGCGTTGCTGCATCGTTTGCATCGATTCGCGAAGGAGATGTGCGGTCGTACCCACGTGAACACGCAAGCAATAATCGGCCGCTTCGATCCAATCGATCTCGGATGGGTCGACCAAGACAACGCGGGTGCTCGTCTTAAGCGCGAGTTTGGTTCGCAGCTCGGGTCGCGTCGCGGCTGCGTTGGTCTCGAGCACCTCCAGAGCTCTCGATAACCGCTGCACCAGCTTTACTTCCGTGGATTGGCTGAGCAATCGTTTCGCTCGGTTCAGCGAACGCTCGAATCGGGCATCATCGATCGGCTTGAGAAGGTAGTCCAGCGCCTCGGCCTCGAATGCCTGGATAGCGTACTCGTCGAAGGCAGTCGCGAAGATAATCAGGGGCATCTTCTCCGGCCCGATTTCCCGCACGACGTCGAACCCCGTCATGCCGGGCATCTGAACATCAAGAAAAATCAGATCGATGTTTCCTGCGCGCAGAGCGTCAACGGCTGACTGGCCGTCTCGACATTCCCCGGCGATCTCAATGTCGCAATCATCCCGTAGCAGCAGGCGGATCGCATCACGGGCAAGTGGCTCGTCATCCACGATCAAGGTTCGGATCGGTTGCTCAGGCGTCATGTCTCTCCATCGCCTTCCGGAACCGCGAGGCGGAACGGTATTCGAACGCGAACGATTGCGCCGGAATCGCCGGCCGGCGTTATCTCAAGGTGATGCTCATCGTCGTACAAATGTTGGAGCCGTGCGCGCGTATTGCGAAGGCCGACCCCATTGGAATCACCAATATCGACTGCGACCGGCGGACCGCAGTCGTTCGTGACAGCCAAGTATACGAAAGCCTCGTCGCGCGTGGCCGTGATGGTGATCGTTCCACCGGCTCGGGAGTGTGAGATGCCGTGCTTGATCGCGTTTTCCACTAATGGCTGGAGAAGGAGAGTCGGTACGAGGCAGTCGATGACGTCCGGCCCAACGTTGATCTCAATGCTCAACCGATCGCCGAACCGCACTTGTTCAATCGCGAGATACTGTTCGACAAGGTCGAGTTCTTCATGAAGCGGGATCTCGTGCTCGTTCTCGAGGTTGAGCAATGCGCGCAACAGATCACTCAGTCTGGCCACCATTTCGATTGCTGCTTGATTCTCTTGCTGGCGAATGAGCGATGCGATGGCATTGAGCGTGTTGAAGAGGAAGTGCGGTTGTAGTTGCGATCGAAGCGAATCAAGATGGGCACGGACCAGCTGCGCTTCTAGTCGCGACGTATGGTATTCGCGAAGCCTTGCGGTGTAGGCGTTGTCGATCGCGCTTCCGATAGCGACGGTCGCCCAATAGACAAATGAGCCGAGGACCAACATCCAGACAAAAGACGCGAGACTCGAGGGTTCAGGCTTGGGATCGAGCCACTTCAACAGCAGATAGACAGGTATGTAGACGCTTGCCGCAACCCCGACGCTAGCGGCAAGGTGAATCAGCGTATTCCGTACAGGGTGCCTTCGTGACAAAGGCAAACGGCGAACGAGGAGCAAGACAATCGGCGTGGCGACGACCCACAAGTACCACCTCACCATTTGCTGGAGGAATGCTTGTGACCAGCCTGGCCCGTAGTCCTCGGCGGCCAAGCCCGTCGCGAACAAGAGCGGCGGGATCAGCCACACACCCCCGATCAGCAGACCCTTGCCCCACCACGGCCAGCGATGCGGTGCGGTGACTGTTTCCGTTACGTGGTTGGACTGAGACTTCTGTGGCATGTGAGCGGTCTGGGGATGGATCTATCGCATATTATTCAATGCTCTCGTCCTCGATGTTGCCAGCAATCACCATACTGCGGCGAATTGCGCCTCTCGTGCAGTGGGTTGGAGGGTTTTGGCCGCCTGCCTGGGGTTCGCGGCTCGGTCTGGCTTTTGAAGTGAGGCGACTGCCTATGCGACAAGGGCATCACGTGATGAGGGCGGTGCGCTTCGATGCGTGCATCAAGCTCTCGGCGTTTCTGCGGAGATAGTAAGCGCTATGGCTAGCAAGCACCATCGAATGCGGATACTGGCGATTGTCGACCGTTCAACTGATCGGCAGATGCGCTTGGCGGTGATGGCGGGTGATGGCCAGGATCGCGATGGTCAGGAGAACCCACCAGATGACGCCGCCGACGAGGACGCGCAGGAGGTTGGCGATGGTGTCGGAGAGGAAGCGCAGGCCGCTGGTCCACGATGTTCCGACGTTATCTGAGAAGTACTTGCCGAGGGTCGGCTCGGGCTCCGGCTCGGATTCCGGTGCATCTTCAGCTCGAATGATGACGAGGATTGACGCGAGCGAAACGAGCCGGCCGAGACGCTGCTGCTCGGCGGTGAGTCGTTCGATTGATTGACGCACCCGGTTGATGTGGTTGCGCAGCTCGAGGATTTCCCTCAGTGGGGCGTCGTCGCGCTTCTCGAGAAGTTCGAGCAGTTCGGTTTCGATCCGTCGTTCGTTTCGCAGGCGGGCGTCGAGATCGACGACCTGGCTGGTGACGTCTTCGCCGCGTGAATCTTCGCTGCGGACTTCACCGAGCTGGCGCAGTTGGTTGAGCACTTCCGAGAGACGATCGGCCGTGACGCGCAGCGTGAGGCTGGCTTGCATCTCGTCGCCGGTACCGGTCAAGGATGAAGCTTCGAGGTATTCGCTGCGTGCTTCGCTGAGGAGTTGCGTGGCTTTGAGGAAGGTCGCGTGCACATCATCGGTGAGCAATTCCATCGTCGCTTTGCGGATGACCTGGCGGTCGGCGGGTTCTAGGTCACTGACGTGGCGTGAGTCCCCGCTTCCAGGAACAGCGTCGGTTGCCCGATAGCCAAAATCGTCGAAGTTGCCGGCGCCTGCCATGAGGGGTGGGTGACCTCGACCTGGTGCGCCCCCACCAGCACCAAATCCACCTCCACCAGACGGTGGATCGGGTATGCCGTTTCGGTCTAGATCTTGAACAATCGTGGCGGCCGGCGTTCTTTGGAGAGGTGCAAGCTGGCGCAGAGCGGTCGGATCATCTACGGTTGCAGTGAATAGATCTTTCCCGAGGTGCTCAGGTCCATACGCGAGTTGAAGCACCGCGCCGAGTGCGGCAACGATGATGATCGCTGCGGCGATCTTCGGCAAGGGCCGATGGAAAAACTGCGGTATCGACCATCGCCAGGGCGTGCTCTTGGCCGTCGCTTTATCAAGCGCCTCGCGCCACAACTGGGTCGACTCCCCTTCCCAACGCGTCATTTGCGCAAGTTGATCGTCAAGTTGGTCTTTTTCAATCTCAGTCATGGTGTCGCCTCAACTCGCATAATTTGGCGCAGCTCACTCAGCGCCGCGTTCAATCGTGATTTCAATGTGCCCAGTGGAATGTTGAGAACCTCAGCGGCTTGTTGGTGGTTCATCGAATCGTGGTAACACAGCAGGATCGTTTCGCGCTTCGTTCGATCCAGTGCGCGGATCGCTTCATGCAGCTCGCTGTTTCGCTCCCTGTGGATCAAGTCGTTCTCCGGCGGCGTCTGCGTCTTGGGGTTCCGTTCTTGCTGGTCGGAGCCGCTTCGCGAAACCCGTTTGTGCTGAAGGTCGCGGCAACAGTTGATTGTGATGCGATACATCCAGGTCTTGAAGCTACTTGAGCCGTTGAACGAAGCGCTGTGGCGGATCACGCGCAACCACGCCTCTTGGACCGCATCGCAAGCCCGGGTTCGATTGCCCAACAGGCCGCCGGCCAGTCCCAGCAGCGGCTTTTCGTAGCGCTCCGCCAGTTCACCCAGGGAGGCGCGATCACCCTTGACGAACGCCTGCAGCAGTTGTTCATCCGTGGTGTTGGTGTTCATGGTCACCTACATATTCGCCGGATTAGACCGCCGTGGAGGCAACTTGGTTCGGCGATTCACGAGAGATGCCGAAAAACGCGAGAACGGGTGATCACGCGGGGTCGTATCCGTTGACACATGGCTGGCCACCGGAGCCGGTCGACTCGTTACCATGCTCGTGAGGTCCATCCACACGAGGAGAACCGCATGGTTGGGACGAATCTGGCTGAGATCGAAGCTGCCGCGGCGAAGTTCCGTGACGATTACGTCAACACAAAGCAGCAGATCCAAAAGGTGATCGTCGGGCACGAGGAGATCATCGACGGGGTGCTGACGTGCCTGTTCACCAACGGCCACGCCCTGCTGGAGGGTGTGCCGGGGCTGGGCAAGACCCTGCTCATCCGCTCGCTGGCGGAGGCGTTGCAGTTGAGCTTTTCGCGGATTCAGTTCACGCCGGACCTGATGCCCGCGGACGTGACGGGTACGACAATCGTGGTGGAGTCGGAAGGCGGGCGGGAGTTTCAATTTCGCAAGGGGCCGATCTTCGCGCAGATCGTGCTGGCGGACGAGATCAACCGGGCCACGCCGAAGACGCAGTCGGCTCTGTTGGAGGCGATGCAGGAACACACCGTCACGGTCGGCGATGAGACGTACAAGCTTGACGAGCCGTTCTTTGTAATGGCGACGCAAAACCCCATTGAGCAGGAAGGAACGTACCCACTTCCCGAAGCGCAGTTGGATCGGTTCTTCTTCAAACTACAGGTGGGGTACTCCAATCGCGAGCAGCTTTCACAGATTCTCGATCGTACGACGACGGGGGCCGAACCTCAGATCGAACGTACCGTGGACGGGCCGACGATCCTCGAGCATCAGCAACTGGTGCGCAAGGTTGTGGTGGCGCCGCATATTCAGGACTACGCGGTGCGCTTGGTGCTGGCGACACATCCGCAGGGCGAGCTGGCCACGCCGACGGTCAATCAGTTCCTTCGGTTCGGGGCGAGCCCACGAGCGGCACAGGCGCTGGTATTGGCGGGGAAGGTCCGGGCGCTACTGGATAGTCGGGGCAACGTGTCGGTGGAAGATGTTCGTGCAGTCGTGTTGCCGGCGATGCGCCACCGCTTGCTGCTGAACTTTGAAGGTGAGGCGGAGGGCAAGAGCCCGGACGAGATTCTGCAGAACATCGTGGATACGGTGCCTGCGGACGTGGGGGTTGGGGTTGGGGTCGGCGCGGCGTGACGCCAGCGGTATGATCCAGATGACCAAGGTCAATCTGTCCGAGAAGTTCAGCCGGTTCGACGACCTATGGAATCCCAAGATCGTGGGCGAGTTGAACGGTCAGCATGTCAAACTCACCAGGATCAAAGGTGAATTCGTCTGGCACTCGCACGACGATGCGGACGAGATGTTTCTCGTTATCAAGGGCAGCATGACGATTGAGCTGCGCGATCAGCGGGTGACCCTCAATGAGGGCGAGTTTTTCATTGTGCCGCGCGGCGTGGAGCATCGGCCGATCGCAGTTGATGAAGCTCACATCATGCTCTTTGAACCGGCCGGCACGGTGAACACAGGTAGGGTTGAGCACGCGTACACCGTGCGCGATCCGGACCGGATATGAACGTGAGCGCAACAACACTTCATCTCGACACTGCGATTCGTTTTGTCAAGGCGCTTGATGCGAGCGATGACGGAACGATCGCCGGTCGGATGCTGGCTGAGGATTGCATCTACACGATCCGCGATCGCGTCTACACCGGCCGCGACGCGATCATGGCAACGTATGTCGGCAGCGACAGGACCGCCCGAAAGAAGTTCGATCGCGTTGAATACGAGAGCCAGGTCAGCCCCTCGGATGATGGCCGGTACGTGATTCAGTATCTCGATCGTCTGACTCACAACGGCCAGGTGCACGAGCATCGCTGCCAGCAGATTCTGTCGTTCGATGAGACCGGCGTCATTTGCCGGATCGAGCACGTTGATCTGCCGGGCGAATCTGAGGCGCTCGAATCATTTCTCGATCGTGTCGGGCTCACCCTGGATGGATGAATATCGATCCGTCGGGACGACCCGCGACGGAGGTACACATGCACTCGAAGCACACCCGCGCTGTCCCCGGCAGCGGACGAGCAGCGATACCTCGCCTCGCCATTCGGACGCATCTGCCCAGAGCATCAGCCCAGGCCGACGATCGAGCCGCGCTGGGCGATCAGGTGCTCCATGCGTGATGCGATCGTCGGGACGTTGGTGGAGTCAAGCTGCGTACAACAGACGACGAGCATTTCCACTAAACCGTGATAGTCGCTCACACTGATATGCTCTGGGCCGACGCGGGCTTGGCGCCGGCCCGCGGCCACGCCGTCGATATCCACCATGTTGTGATAGTTTCCCAACGGGAGGCAGAGGCAGGTGGATTCGTAGCCGTAGCTCGAAAATGTCGTGGCCTCGCAGGTCCCGCCGGGCATGAGCTTGCGCTGCCATTTGAACGACGGGTTTCGCCGTTGATGAAGCGTCATGATCGCGCTGATGCGATTGGTAAGTTGTGGGCTGAAGACGCTGGCTTTATCTCCAACGCGAACGATCGGCCCGGCCCCGATTGGTGATTCGGCGAAGCTGCGCGAGTTTTCCAAGCAAATAAGGCGCGCCCGTTTTGGTACGGAGCGGAGCTTGCATGCGGCGATAGCGCCGATGAATCCGATTTCTTCGGCCCGCGTCAGCAACACGCCGACATTGCCCGCTGACTTGCGGTTGCGAAGCACATCAAGCGCCGCCAATGCCGCGGCGACCGCCGCGACGTCATCACACGCTGATGCGTAGAGGATGCCTTTCTTGACGATCGAACGATGACCGATTTCGCGCAACGCCCAGCGCCCGATGTCGCCGGGCACGACTGACTTCGTCGCCTGGGACAGCCGGGCCTGGGCGCGCTTGAAGGGTTTGATCTTGCTATTCAGTGCGGTGATCGTGGCGCAGTGTGGGCGATCGTTGGAGTCGAAGATCTCGATGCGGGCGTTCTCAAAGTATGGATCGTGAACACCGCCGCGGAACTCCAGTTCGACCTCCCGGGGGCCCAGGACCTTGCGAACGACGAAGGCGGGATGATCCATGTGGGCCGTGATAAAGATGGCCAGCGCGCTTGAGCGCCGCTGCTGCGTGACGATGAGGTTGCCTGCTTTGTCGCGGCGCAGGGTGAGGTTGCCCCGAGCCTTGACCCATTGTTCGACCCAGTTGATGACGCGATCCTCGCACCCGGCGGCGGTGGGTAGGGCGGTCACGTGCCGGAGCCACCGTTCGTGTGTCGTTTGCTGCGCCTTCGTGGTCATAGGAGTAGTGTAGGAGAACGCAGTTGGGCATCGAATACCCCGGCATCGGGATGGCACTGCGTCTCGCCCGGCGGGTCAAGGTGAGACGGCGAAACGGATGGCGCAGCTGCTCATGATTTGTGGCGCGACGCAGTCAGGGGCCTACACTACCGATCTATGCCCCTGTCACCGATTCCAGAGATCCTTGATGAGCTTCGAGCGGGCCGAGTCATCGTGCTCGTGGACGATGAGCACCGCGAGAACGAGGGGGATTTCGTCTGCGCTGCTCAGAAGGTGACGCCTCAGATCATCAACTTCATGACGCGCATCGGGGCGGGCTATCTTTGCGTGCCGCTGACCATCGCCGACTGTGATCGGCTGAATCTCGTTCCCCAGGCGTCGACGAACTCCAGCACCTGGGGTACGCCGTTGACCGTCACGGTTGACGGGGACCAGAGGCATGGGGTGGGTACGGGGGTCTCGGCCTTCGATCGCGTCAAGACGATCGAGCTGCTGATAGACGAGCGTACCTCGCCCGACGATTTCGTTCGTCCCGGGCACATCAATCCGTTGCGGGCGCGCGATGGCGGAGTGTTGGTGCGTACGGGTCAAACCGAAGGCGCGGTTGATCTGGCGCAGCTCGCGGGGCTGCACCCCAGCGCGGTGCTCATCGAAGTCGTGCGCGAGGACGGCAACATGGCCCGCATGGGCGACCTTGAAGCCGTCTGCGCCGAGCACCACCTCAAGATGTGCTCGGTCGAGCAGATCATCGAGCATCGACTGGCCAAGGAGCGGCTGATCAAGCGGATCGAGCCCGTCCAGGGCACGCCGATCGATACGCCCCAGGGCCGATTCAATCTCATCGCGTATAAAAGCGCGATCGATCCGTTGCCTCACGTCGCGCTGACGGTCGGGGGGGTGGGCGATCTGAACGACGACGGCGCCGCGAAACCGATCGAAGAGCCCGTCCTGGTTCGTGTGCATCGGCGTGATCTGCTGGGCGACATTTTCGATGAAGCCTCCAACCCGACGGGTGAGCAGCTTCGCGCGTCGATGCGGATGATCCAGGATGCGGGACGGGGGGCGTTGGTGTACCTGAGGCCGGAGGGTGCCGGCGATGATCTTCGCCAGCGTCTGCTGCGGATCAGCCGTCCGGGCGTCAGTGACGTCAACGTGCCGGACCTGACCCGGACCGACGGGGTGGCGGCGCGGGTTCAGCCGATGGATCAGCGGGTCTTCGGCATCGGCAGCCAGATTCTGCTCGATCTGGGGTTGCGACGGCTGCGGATCCTAACCAATCACCCCAAGAAGCTGCGCGGGCTGCAAGGCTTCGGTCTGGACATCGTCGAACAGGTCCCGATCGTTCGATAGGTTCGGCTGCGGTGATTTCCGGGCGGCCCGTGCCGGGTCACGGGGCTTCCGCCGGGCGTCAACCGAGGCAATCCCGGGACGCAAGCCCACGCCCTGCGGCTCTTGTCCCCGGGGTCGGTCGCACAGTTCGGCCGCCTATCTCAGCGGTGCCAACCCCTCCCCAGAGCGCGTGAGGGCGGTTTGGCGTCATTTTTTGAAATCTTTTTCCAAGGTTGCGCAGGATCAGCGGAAAAACGGCGTAAAGCATAGGGTAGAGGGCCCGTGCGCGAGCGACGGCGCGGCCCACGGTCGATCTGGGAGTGAGCCCGGTGCAATTGCTGGAAGCAGGATCTTCGCATACGGACTGGTCGATGATCGCCGACGCCGGCCAGCTTGACGAAGAGGCGGCGGCGGCCGCCTTGGATCAACTGGTGCGGCGCTACTGGCCAGCGGTGTACGCCTACATCCGCGGGTGCGGCCGAAATGTCCACGAAGCGGCGGACCTCACACAAGGCTTCGTGTGCGACGTCATGATCGCCCGTCGCCTGTGTGCGGCGGCGGATCCCGACCGCGGGCGTTTCCGCACGCTGCTGCTCAGCTCGTTGCGCCATTACCTCCAGCAGGAGCGCCGGCGCGAGGATCGACGTCGGCGCGGCGGTGAGTTGTCCCGACCATTGAAACTCACCAAAGCCGAGATCGAAAGCATCGAAGACCCGTCGCACGAGACCCCCGAGGCGGCGTTTTGCTACCAGTGGAGTGCGATCCTTGTTCGCCGAGTGCTCCACCTGGTGCGGGAGGGCTGCCGCGCGAACGAGCTCGATTCGCATTGGGCGGTGTTCGAGCAGCGCATCGTGCGTCCGATGATGTTTGCCGAACCGCCCACGCCGTATGCCAAGCTTGTGGTGCAACTGGGACTCAAAGACGAGTCGCAGGCGGCGAACATGATGGTGACCGTGAAACGGCGATTTGTGGCGACGATGTACATCGAGGTCGGCCGAACCGTGGTCGACCCCGCGCAGATCGACGACGAGCTGCGACAGCTTCTGCTTGATCTGGAGCGACCAGTATGACGACGATTCCTCGGGAGCAGCTCAGCGACGTGATTCGATGTGCGTTGGAGGCGTCGATAGATCCGGCCATGGCCGCTGCCGACTGGCTGGCCAGAGACATCGATCCGAACTACTCCACCGCGATCGGTCTTATCACGGACCGGAGCGTGTCGCTTGAGCACCTGCAACAAGCCAAGTCCGTCTTCAAGACGATGCGGGTCCTGGGCGAGCTGTCAGCCGATCGCCGGCTGGCGGCCAAGCTGTATGCGGCCACCATCGCCGCCGGGCTGGTTCGTTTCAACTGCCGAATCAGCCGTCAATCCGACGATGCGCTACGCAGGGGGCTGCAAACTCTTCTGGACGACGTGATGATGCCGGATCGTCTGCGTGATCTGGCCGGGGCGGCCTTGTGCATCCTCAACGAGAGCGTCTAGCTCATGGTTCCTGCTGGAAGGAACTGACTACCTCCGCCTCATCCTCCTCAACCTGAGCTGATCAGAGGACGCAACCCCGTAATCATGGCCGAGACGTGCCGACGGGCATGTTTCAGCCTGTTTTCTGCCCGGCGTCTTCCCCATGGCCAGTAGGCTTATCGCAAGCCCCGCCTTCCCATGCGCGTTCGATTCAACGACATGTCCCGTGTGGATTAGGAGCGGCATCTGGGTGGTGTCGTGGGACTGGGGCTTGGCCAATTGCGCCAGCACGCCGGAGGCACGGCGCGTTACTCCGCGACTTCTGTTTCGGTCTGGTCAGCGGCCATGGCGGCGATCCGATCTTGAAGGTCGCCGATATAGGTGACGCGCAGGCCGTAGTTCTCGCCGACCTTCACGGCGGTCCCGGCCCCGATCGGCTTGTTGTTGACGAGCAACTCCAGCTCTTCGTCGGCGGGCTTAGGCAACTCGATGATCGCCCCGGGCACCAGCGACGTCACCTCCTCCACCGTCATAATCCGCACCGCGATCTGCACGATCAGCGGAACCTCCAACTGGAGAATGGCCTTGATGTCCGCAGACATGAGAGCAGTATCGGCCAGTTGGCGGGGTGCGGTTGAGTCCCGGGTCCAGCCCAGCCGCCTCACAGAAGCCGCAGCCGTCAAAAAAGACAGATCGTCTTACCTGAAGCGCGATATTTTCGCCCGGTCGGCGTTCTACCGGTGGATCAACGACATCCCCTTAGCAACTTGGAGACCTAACAGATGACAAGGCTCATGAAAAAGACATCCCTATTGGCGTGTATGGCCGCGCTTATCTTGCTGATTGGTGGTCGGTCAACGCTTGGCGCCAATGCCTCGGACGACGAAAATGAATTGATCTCGGTGAAGTTCGCAGGGGGATCGGTGACGGACTATGTCAAGTTCCTGGTCAAGGAAGCGGGAACGATCAACATCGTCGTGGCCCTGGAGGCGGCCGATGTGCCGATGCCGCCCGTGATGCTGACCAAAGTGACCGTATCGGCGGCAATCGATCTGGTTGACGGGCGCTCGACATCGCCGCCGGGTCGCTTCATCCAGCTGGATGTTCGCCACATGCCCCAATACGCCGAGGAGGAGCTTCCAACGTACCAGATCAGCGCCGACGTTCGTCGTACCGGGCGGCCCAGGCCGAACGCCAGTGTGTGGACGATCGCCAATCTCGTTCGCGGCGAGATTTTCGATGCCGACGATGTGCTGGCGGCGGTGGAGGCCGCTCTGGACATTCTCGAGTCTACGGGTGAGCCGCTCATTCGCTTCCATAAGGAAACGGGTCTGCTGATCGCGCGCGGCGATGCGCAGCAACTGAGCACGATCGAAGATGTGCTTGGACAACTCCAGCAGTCGCAGAATCTAATGTCCCGGAAGCCGATGCAGGAACTGCATGACCAGAACGTGGTTCTCAAGACGGAGCTGGCGAATGCGAAGGCGCGAAACATTGACCTGACCGTCGAGTGGGATCGTGCACGTAATGAGGCTCGGCAGTTTCGAGTCGAATTGGAAGCTCAGATGGCGCGACTCGCCGAGACCGAGCGTATGCTTCAACAGAGGAATCGAGAGATGGCCGACCTGACAACCTTGCTTCGCCAAACGCAGGCCTCGCTGGAGCGGGAGCGGAGACGATCCGACGATGAGCGTAAACCAGGGCGCGACAACCCATAACTGGCTTTCAGCGGCAGTGTCACTGCCCCACAGCCCGCACGTGCAGTCGAAAGTCAGATCACTCACAGAGGCGATCGCCTCGGGAAACTCCGAGGCGTTCGCTACGTTCTACCGTCAGTGGTTTGACACGATGTATGCGCAAGCGCGCACGGCATCCGGTCGGGATGAATCGTTTTGCCTTGATGTTGTTCAGGATGCGATGTTGCGCGTGATCAAATCGGTGCCGCCAATGGCGAGCGCTGGTGATCTGCGTCGCTGGCTGCGCGTTGTGGTTCAATCGTGCGCGTATGATCGCTTCCGTGAAGAGGCGAGGCGCAAAGCGCGCGAGCAGCGCGCCGTCGCGGAGCGAGGGGCGAACAATTCCAATGGTGAAGTTGGAGCCCAGGAGAACACCTTCGATCGAATTCGCTGGTTACAGCGCGAACTACAATCGCTGGATGACCGCGATATTCAATTGCTGCTCATGCGGCACCGGTTCGGTTGGACGCTGAAGCGGATCGGCCAGGCCGTGGGGCTCAAGCCCGGCGCGGTTGACGGACGGATCAGGCGGGTGTTGAGCAAGTTACGCCGCCGAGCCAAGGAGCAATCGCATGAATGATCATGAACGCAGCCAACTCACGCCAACCGGTGAGGCGCGGCGCGAGCAGATGCTCGATGAGCTTCTGGGCACGATGCAGCAGATTCATCACCAGCGGCGAGCGCGACGCCATCTCGCGGGCGTGGCCGCGATGCTGCTCGTCTTTGCGGGCGTGGCGTGGGTCGTCGCCTCGCAGCTGTCGTTTGTGGATCGGGCGAAACCGTCGATCGTCGAGAATCAACCGTCAGAGGAAGTCCCGAACTTGCCGGCCCCGGAACCCCTGTTTCGATCGTTCGAGCGCACCGGCCTCGTGCGCGTGGTCAGTGATGACGAGTTGGTGAGATTGCTCGCTCAGATCGATCGTCCGGCGGGAATCGTGCACAGTGAAGGCGAAACATGGCTGACCAACGTGGTTACCGACAAGGAGCTGGGGCTGACTCACGAGCCACCGCCTGATCCTTCGACGGGGTGATTCGCTTCGACACAACCGTGCGGAATCGAGGTAGACTTCGCCGACCATGGGATGGTGTGTGGCCAATCCGGCGCGGATGACGATCCTGCCCAAGGGTGCGCTCGCCGGGTGGTTGATCTGCGGAATGGTCAGTGGGTGCGCTACCAGCCAGGGGCCGGCGTTCCTGACGATCCAGGCCGAGGCGTACGCGGACGCGTTCGACGCTGCGGTCGAAGCCGCGGCGGTGGTTGGGCTCACGCCGATCGTGCGCGACCGGCGAAGCGGCGTCATCGAGACCGAGCCGAGCATTGCCGGCTCCGTCCTGGAACCGTGGCGAAACGACAACGCGTCATTCGCACAGGCGATTGAGAACACGATCACCTTCCAACGGCGCCGGGCGCGATTTGAGTTCACGCCGGGGGGCTTCCGGCCTCGTGAGGCGGCCGAGGCCTCGCTGACCGGACCCGACCTGTTCGCGACGCAGGACGCCGAGGTGGATATGACCCGGCATCCCGGTCCGCTCGAATTGCGTGTGTGGGTGTATGTGGAGCGAGCCTACTCACCCGGGCTACGGCGGAGCACCTGGACCCGGGCCAAGACCACCAGGTCGAGGATCGTCCCGACACAGGACGACGAAGCGCTCCCTCGTCGGTATTGGACGCCGGTGCGCCGCGATGAGGCGTACGAGCGTCGGCTCCTGGCGGCGGTGGAGCGAGCGCTGGGCGAGTGGTCGGAAGCGTCTTCTGACGGACCGGACGGCAAAACGGTCGCGGCCACGAAACCGTAGAGCCACGCGAAGGGACTTAGGCGGCGGCTGGCGCGACCTCATCCGGTTCGGCCAACAAAGGCAACTGGCTGGATCGCTCGAGCTGGGACCACAGTGGATCCAAATCGACGGCCGATCGGAACGCTTCATGCCCGCCGAGCTGCCAGAGCACGATCGTTGATTCAACGGGACTGTGGCGGAAGCCGCCGTCGGCCGACTGCGTTCGGCGGAACGCAGCCAGTCCTTCGGCGATCCCAGCCGATGTCTGCGCATCGACCGCTTCGCCGACATCTCGATGGTGCTGGACGTACTCCAACAACCCCCGCAAGGCCACGGCTGAGGCCGCGACCGAGCACGAGAAGTGCCCGTCATTCCGTTGCATCTCCAACAGTCGCATCGCCAAACGGTCGGCCAAAGGTGTTGGTGCATAGGTCAGCTCACAACACCGCTGCAAGGCGAGGCCGCACGCCGCCGCCGCGACCGCCTCCGGCCCCCGAAGCCGCTTGGCGACGGCTGTGTTCACACGCCGTCCGTTGCTGAGCACCCGATCAACCAGCCGGCTGTACGACTCCTCATTTACGAGTCGCTCGATATGGCTCAGGTTTATCATAGTGACCTCCCGATCATCGGCCCGACTGAGTTCGGGTTATGTTTGGGTATCTCGGAAGGTTTGTCAAGGCCTGTGTTTGGGTTTTGTAAGAAAATCTCGCCCCGATCTGTGGAAATGGGGCATTGCGTTGCAACAGTCCAGACTCGATTCCTAATCAATCTTCCGGAGCGAGCTTCGATTTGCGTGGCCGCCCCCAGCGCCCCCGGTATGAACGGGGCCGGAGCATTCAGCCGAGTCATCGGCAGGGAGGTTCGCGATGTCCGATCAGGCACCCGCAGCAGCCGCACCGTATTACCCACAGCAGCCCTACGTGATGGTGCCGGTCCGTGAGCGCAACGGGCTGGGCGTGGTCGGGTTCCTCATTGCGTTGGTGGGGCTGTTTATCCCCACCGGCATCGTGGCGTTACTGGGGCTGTTGATCAGCCTCGTTGCGCTCGGCCGTGCGCCGAGAGCGTTTGCAGGACTCGGTGTGATCATCGGCCTGATCGGCACGGTGATCTGGCTGGCGCTGATGATCCTGGCCGTGTTCGGCGTGCTGGCCGTTGGTGCCGTGGCGGTTGTCTTTGCGGCTGGAGCATTTATCCTCACCCAGCCGGAGATTATCGAAGTGACCTCCGACATGCTCAACACGACGATGGTCGTGGTTGAGTACGAGAAGGAACACGACGAACTGCCCGGGGACGTGTCTGCCCTCGGCCTGGGCGTATCGACGCGAACGGATCCGTGGGGCAACGCCTACCAGTACACGCTGGTGGACGCCGAGCCCGGCTTCGACATCGTCTCCAGCGGCGGTGATGGCGAGTTTGGCACGGACGACGACATGGCCCTGAGCCGGCTTGACGAGGTTTGGGAGAACGCGTTCGAGAGCTTTGGCTCCAAGATGGAAGAGCTGTGCGAGAAGCTCGAAGGCTTGGAAGGCACGCAGATTCGGTTCGATCGTCATGCCTCTGGACACAGCTATTCCTGGTCTGAGCAGGACGATCCAGGCGAGCGGTACCGTGAGGCTGCGATTGCTGCGGCTTCGGCCGATGATGAAGCGCTCGCCACCAGCGCCGTCCAGGATCGGTCCGCCTCCGACATCGACGACTGAAAACCCGAGCCTGGATTCTGGCGCAGGAACCGAGCCGAGCGGCTAGGCTACGGCTTGTTTCTGCACCTGTGGGAGTGGAGCCATGAACCAACCTGACTATCCCATGATCGGCGTCGCGGCGCCCCAGACCAACGGCCTGGCCGTCGCTGGGTTTATCTGCTCAGTGGCCGGGCTGCTGACCGGCGGTCTGCTGTGCCCGGTCGGATTGATCCTGAGCCTCGTGGCGCTCGGCCGGCCTTCCGGGCGGGGCTGGGCGATCGCCGGCATCGCGGTCGGGCTGCTGGGCACGTGTCTGGGCGTGGTTGCCGTGTTCGTGGCCGGGGCATTCATCGTAGCGGCGATCGCGGTCATCGGCACCGGTTTCGGTGTATTTGCACTCGTGCTCACCCAGAGCGTGCAGTTAGAAATCAGCGCCGACATGATCGACATTGCCTACAGCGCTGTTGTCTACGAAGACGACAACGGATCACTACCAGCTGATCTGGACGTTCTGGAACTCGACACCCCCACCTTGACGGATCCTTGGGGGAACGCGTACCGCTACATTCTCACGGAGCACGAGCCGGGGTTCGAGGTGACCAGCTGGGGGGCTGATGGTCAGCCTGCGACCGACGACGACATTCGGCTGAGCACCTTGGGCAAGGCTTGGGAGCGCTCGCTCGAGGATATTGACGACATCAAGGACCAGTTGCAGCAGTGGGTCCAGAAGATGGATCGGCTCAAGCAGGCCGGCGTGATCGACTGACGCCGCGGCCGCGCCGCTCGCGTTTGGCCACGGACGGCCCGGAGAAGCAGCGCGCGCAAGTCTGCGCTTAAAATTGGTCATAAAGTTGGTCAAAAAGTTGACCGGATTCTTGAGCGCCATCGGTGTGCCCCCCGGCAATTACCCCGCCCCGGATCCTCTCCCCACCCTTGAAAGGAAACAGCCATGACACGTTCCACTACACCGAATGCTCGGGATCTGGTTGCCACCTGGTCGGGTGACAACCAAAGGCCGCACGGGAACGCGGGGGGGGGGAGATGAGTCGCAAGAATTTCGGTCGTTTTGGTCCGTTTTTTTCCCATCTTTCCCGGGTTGCCTGTATAATGACTTGAGCATCACGTCTGTGCTGGGCGGAAACTGGCATGCGGAAAGGCTTGATTGGAGTGTTGAATATTGTCGGGGCGACGCTGTTGAACGGCGCTGCCTGGGGGCAGTGTGAGGTCACGCAACTTGCCTCGCAGGGTGGCTTTGGTCGCGTGAGCATCGACGGCGACGTCGCGGTCATCGGCGACACGGATGCATTCGGCTCGTTCGGGGCGGCGTATGTCTACCGGCGCGGGTTAGGTGGACCGCAGGATTGGACCCTCCAAGCCACGCTCATGGCGCCGGAGCCCGACTCGGATGACCAGTTCGGCAGCGCCGTGGCGGTAGGCGACGGCGTTATCGTCGTCAGTGCCCACAAGACCAACGGCGATGCGCCCCATAGTGGATCGGCGTACACCTACCGTTACGACGGGGCGGTGTGGCAATACCAAACCATGCTCACGGCTTCGGATAGTCAACCTGGAGCGATCTTCGGTTTCTCGGTCGCTATCGACGGTGATGTGATTCTCATCGGGGCTCGGGACGATCCAAACGAGGGCGTATTCCAATCAGGCTCCGCCTATATCTTTCGCTTTGATGGAGCGAACTGGATCGAAGAGACCAAGCTCGTCGATCCCGATCACGAACCGTGCGATCTGCTCGGTGCGGTAGTCTCCATCAGAGGCGACGTGGCACTCGTTGGCGCCCATGGGAATGACGACGCGGGGCTGGGTACGGGGGCGGCCTTCATTTTCCGGCGCGATCCCAAAGATGGCTCGCAGTGGCTCCTGGAACAACAGCTCCAGGCCTTCGACGTACCGGGAAACGCTTGGTTCGGCTTCTCAGTGTCGCTCACCCAAAACCTTGCATTAGTCGGAGCGCCGCAGGATGATGCTCAACTCGGCGCCGCGTACGTAATGCGCTACGACGGCACCAGATGGGTGCATGAGACCAAGCTCGTAGCCTCCAATCCTGTCGGGCCGTTTCCCCTGCTCGGCCGGTCCGTATCACTAAGCGATGACGGAACGAACGCTTTGGTGGCAGCTCCCCTTGACGATGAAGCAGGTGATCAGGCTGGTGCGATACATCTGTTCCGTTCGAACGCCAAGACATGGCAGGAATTTGTCAAGATCATTGCTTCCGATGCCAGCCCGGGAGACCATCTTGGCCTCTCCGTGTCACTCAGCGGCGATATGGCACTAGCAAAGAGTGGAGGCAGGGGTTACATCTTCGCGGGAATCCAGGGGATCGACTGTAACGAGAACAACGAGCCGGACGCCTGTGACATCTTTGGGGGCAAAAGCTCTGATGACAACGGCAACGGAATCCCGGATGAGTGTGAGTCCATTCCAGGGGATATCGACGGCGACGGTACGGTCGGCGCGACCGATCTTTTGATCCTTCTTACAAGTTGGGGACCGTGTGAGAACTGTGATGATTGTCCCGCCGATCTGGATGGTAATTGCACCGTGGGCGCGAGCGATTTATTGATACTGCTGGTGAATTGGGGATGAGGTAGCATGAAGAACAGAAACATCCTCCATCTACTGAGCGCATGCATCGTGGCAGTCCTCAACGGCGCTGCCTGGGGGCAATGTGAAGTTGCGCAGATTTTCTCGCAGGGTGGCTTTGGTCGCGTGAGCATCGACGGCGACGTCGCGGTCATCGGCGACGCGGATGCATTCGACTCACTCGGTGCGGCATTCGTCTACCGGCGCGGGTTAGGCGGACCGCAGGATTGGACCCTCCAAGCCACGCTCATGGCGCCCGAGCCGGACCAGGATGACCAGTTCGGTAGCGCCGTGGCGGTAGGCGCCGGTGTCATCGTCGTTGGGGCTTATACAACGGACACGACTGCCCCCCAAGGCGGCGCCGCCTACACCTATCGGTATGACGACGATGTATGGCAATACGAAACGATGCTCACGGCTTCGGATAGTCAACCTGGAGCGATCTTCGGTTTCTCGGCCGCGATGGACGGCGACGTGATTCTCATCGGGGCTCGGGACGATCCGAACGAAGGCGTGTTCCAATCAGGCTCCGCCTACGTCTTTCGCTTTGATCCCGACTCGTCGGCATGGATTGAGGAGGCGAAGCTGGTCGATCCTGAGCACGAGCCATGCGATCTGTTCGGTGTATCCGTTTCGACTCTTGGCGACGTCGCTCTTGTCGGTGCCCATGGGAATGATGACGTCGGATTCAATTCGGGTGCTGCCTTTGTATTCAGGCGCACAGGCGCAAAATGGACATTGGAACAGAAATTAATGGCTTTGGACGCCGAGAACGGGGATCGGTTCGGGTTCTCGGTGTCCCTCGGTGATGGCGGAGCTATCGTCGGCGCCTATTTGGAGAACAGTACACCCAAAGGACAGGATGCCGGAGCTGCATACCTGTTTCGCTTTGACGGTCGTGCTTGGTTCCAGGAGCAAAAGATCATCGCATCAGATGCCGATCCGATCGACTGGTTCGGCCGCGCCGTCGCGATCAACCCAGCGACCAATGTGGCGGTAGTCGGTGCTTCCAACGACGAGGAACTTGGTTTTGAAGCTGGCTCTGGCTATGTCTTCCGATACAGCGACGGTATTTGGAGCCAGGCAAGCAAGGTATTGGCTTCTGATGGAGCAGCGGGTGACCACTTCGGAGGCTTTGTCGCACTCAGCCAAGACGTTGCTGTGATCAAGGGCGGCGGCAAGGGATACATCTTCGCGGGAATCCAGGGGATCGACTGTAACGAGAATGGCGAGCCGGACGCCTGTGATATCTTCGACGGCACCAGCGACGATCAAGACGGCAACG
>JAZFYE010000070.1:0-3226 GCA_036475395.1 Phycisphaerales bacterium | reverse complement strand
CGGCGAGCAGCCATCCATGAGAGACCGAAGACCGAGTTCTGAATCGTGGGTGACGTCAGCGCAGAAGCGCACCCTTTACGCTACTCACATAGGTCATCAAAGGTGTTTGTGATGGTCTCGTCCGAATTAACCCGAGCCACGTCCACGAATATATTACCCATGCCTCCCATCGCCTTGAGCGCTTCGGGCGAAGCGTTGATTCTTGGTGTACATCGTGTCATGAGGTCTGCCGTCACCACCTCATCTGTCTGGTCAGCCGGGGCTGCGTCATGCAGGAGCGCAAAGACGAGGCGTCCGGAGTTGCTGCTCGTGAGTCGACCCTCGCTGACGCGTAAGCCATTTGAGGTCACGTTGTCTTTGCACGCGTAAGTTGTAACTTCAGGGGGCAGATCTGGGCAGGGGGACGAGGCGCATCGATGACATGGATCCCCTATCGTCAGGACCCAGTAGGTCTCCTCTTGTCCGCTTGGGTCATTAGGCAGGCGAAGCGTGGCTTGCTCCACACGGGCATGTTTCATGATGTCGCACGAACACGGCCAGCAGCAGCGGTAATATTGTCCCACCACGCAGCGCCCTTCGTTGTCTTTGATTTTGACCAGGTCGTACCGCCCTCGGTCGCTAGGGCGAACGATTGCGCCACTCACTCCGCAGTAGAAACGGCTATATCGCTTAAACAGGTCATGGCTCGTTGCGAGCCGCTCGTAGATGTACTTGAAGAACTGCGGACCGCCGACGTTTCGCCCTCCGTTTGGGAAGATCCGTGCCCAGTGATTGTCAAGCAGGTCCCTAAACAGGGCTTCATCCGTCGGGTTGTCATCCGTTTCCAAGACAGGCAAGGGGAGCCCGCCGGTGCTTGAGGGTGTGTCCTCGGAGGGGGCAAGATTCCGGCGGGTGTCGCCGTCTGGTGCATCGGGCTCACCGTCTGTCGGTGTTGCTTCGGGCTGAGGCACCTCCGGTTGGGGGGGGTGCGCTGATGGTTGGCGCGCTGCAAACGCCAGACAAAGGACTGAGATCGCTGTCCAGAGAGACAGGGCGTAGAGATATCGTGCACGGCTTTGCGTCATGGTGCGCCTCTGTGATTGGTTCGGGTCTCGCTGAGCGGCTTGGCGGTCTGATGTTCGCCTAGCCTAATCAGGGTCGTGTTCTCAACGGTCTGAAATTATTCAGCTATTGCTCTTCAGTTACGTCCACCCACCCAGACCATTGGAATCAGCCTATCCTACGCCAGCAGGTGCCCCAGTCCACAGTGCCGACGCCGGCGGCGAAAACACGTATCCCCCAGCGGCCTCGAACGCCAGCAACTGCTCAGCCCGCTCGCCGGACCGCAGCTCGTCCTGCAGCGCTCGCTCCAGAACAATGCACCGCACCCCCGTCAGATCGTCCGGTAGTTCCGTCGGCAACCGATGATCGTCGTCGAACGCGAAGTTCACGCCCTCGTCAAGAAACGCTTCGATCCACGGATTGAACGGCTGATCAGCCGGACAGGCAAACTGGTTCGCACTGGCGGCCTGCCAAAGCTCGCTCATGCCCCGTTCATGCGCCGGCGCAAGGATCAGCAGTTCGGGAACGGCCCCCGTGTCCATCGTCGCCTCCGGTGCCGTCACCAACGCAGCTGCACCTCGTACCACTCCGCGCCGTGCTGCCGGTCATCGTCCAACAGCACCGACAGCGTGTAGTCGTTCTTCTCGGACGGCTGCTCAAGCACGACGACCTCGCCGCGGGTGCTGACCGCGACGGCCGTAACGGTGACGGCGCTCTTGGCCGGCAACAGCCCACCTGCCGCGGTGTATGCCTTACTGGTCTTCCCGTCCCACTGCGGTACCCACTTGACGCGGTTGACGACGGTCGGCTCGTTGCCACTGTGGTCGTAGTCGCCCACCCAGGCGCCGGGCACGGCATAGTTGCGGTGCTCGTACCACAGCGTGTTGCCGCGCACCTTCACCACATCCGAACCATCAATCAATGCCCGGATCGTAATGGTGTTCGCGCTCTTCTCGCCGTCGGCAAGTGAAACCAGCGGCGCCAGCAGGCAAAACAGCAGACACCCAGCAACCCATCGTGTACTCATCGACCTTCCTCCTGTTGTGACACTCCGCATAACCGTAGCACCGCTGTCGCCAAATACACCTTGCGGCGCCCTCACTCCGCGCCGCGGGTAGGCGGCGCGCGGCCGGCTTCGCGACCGGGATCAATTCCGATCCGCGCTGGTGGACTCCGCCGCACACGTCCCCCCTCCCGCTTCCCGCTCCGCCTCCAACTCGGCCACTGCTTCGACGGCGCTCGGGAACTCCGGATCGACCTCGAGTGACTTGCGGTACCACATCATCGCCGAGTCGTGCAGGCCCATTTGCCGGTACACGTAGCCCACGCTGTCATAGGTGTTGGCCGAATCGGGGTAGAGCTCGGTCGCGATCCGCAGCAGGCCGATCGCCGGCTCGTACAGCGCTCGGTCGGCCATGCCCAGACCCTGCCGGTTCAGCCACCGTTGCGAGATGGCGGGGTCGTCGGGAGACTGCTCGGCCAGCTCGCGGTAGACCGGGAGTGCCTTCTCGTAGCCTTCGGCGATAAGGATCTCTCGCGGGGTCTGTTCATCGTCGGCCATCCGATGATGGTTCTGCGGCGAGCCGTCTCGCTGGATGAAGTGGAATGTCGCCACCGAACCCTCGACCGTGAACGTGATCGGCCAGGGCTGCTCGCGGCGCACGTATCGAGCTTCGCCGACGTTGTGCAGCTCGTGCGCATCGCCCCCGGCGTACTGCATGAACAGGCGGTCTTCGCGCCGCTCGATCGTGAATGCCTGCTCCGCGTTGTAGCGGTAGCGACCCGGATAGCGTTCGAGCGCCTCCTGCGGCACCTCGAGCTTCGGATACGGAGCGTAGCCCGCCCAGCCATACTCCTGCGCGATGCCACGGATGATCTCGTCCATCAGCTGCGGGTGGTTCGAGTTGATCATCACGACCGCGCCGTAGCCCGCGGTGCGGTGCGCAGTCAGGCTGGCGCAGAAGCCCTCGTCCCAGCCCCCGTGGCCGAAGTACGGGGCACGATCGCGCCGCGAGAGCCCGAACCCGCGACCGTAGCCACCCGTCACCGGCTCGACCAGCTTCTCCGCGGTGGCGCGGTCGAGCACGTCGCTGTCCCCGCGCAGCGCGAGCTGGACCTCGATGGCGAAGCGGGCGAGGTCCTCGGCCGTCGTCCAGAGCCCGGCGGCGGCCATCTCCGGATACGT
>JAZFYE010000069.1:0-6837 GCA_036475395.1 Phycisphaerales bacterium | reverse complement strand
GCTCGATAATGATCGGCACATCGTCGCGCGCCATCAGTTCGGTGAGCGCACCGAGCTTGCCCTCTGACAACTCGTATGACTCAATTTGATCTTCACCGTCGATCATCTTGACGAACGCGCCGAAAATCATGTGCTGCGCTTGATTGCCGTAGACTTCAATGCTGTCGTCGCCCGGACGAATCAGGATCGGGACATCATCACGGCGCATCAGGTCGGTCAGTCCATCGAGCTTGCCCTTGGACAGCTTGTATGTCTTGGTGACAACCTTATCGCAGCAGGCGTCGCCGCCGCCGGCGATGGCGGCGGATTGCAGCGCCTCCGCCAGACGAAGGCGCGCCAACGGGGCGGCGGTGATAGCCAGCGGCGTTGGCGGTGTGAGCGGCGTCGGCGGTGCGGCGAGGACCAAGCCGCGCGGAAGCTTCACGTCGGGAACTTGAACGCGGACATCGACGCTTGGGACTTCGATCCTGGCGAGGCCAGCTCTGGATTTGCGAACCCGAGCGTTGGAGCCCGGTACCGGGCGAACCTCAACTCTGGCGCGAGACAGGTCCGGCAGTCCTCTGCGGCCGCGTATGCCGCTACGGGAGCGCTGCTCCAGTTCCTTTTGTAGACGGTCAAGCTGCCGTTCGAGCTCCTCCAGACGCCGTTGGAGCGAGCGACCATCGCGCCCCCGCATGAACTGCTCGAAGGTTGTTTGATCACGATCGGGTTGAGTTGCGCCCGGCAATCCAGGTGCGCTTGGCGCCTGAACGGCGCGCAGTTTCACCGGCTTGGGGGGCTGGGGCCCTCGCTCTGAGGGCGGGCAGGCCCACAGCGGCGTCACGATGAATCCACCCACCGCCAGCGCGCACGCCAAGGCCAAGCCGCGAATCGACAGTCGCGGCCTTACGTGTTCGGTCATTACCATTGTGAGTCTCCTCGCAAATCGTTTTGCTCGTTTTGTTGTTACACCAAGCCCAACAGAGGGCATGGCCGGTTGTGTTACGCTCGTGTGCCTTCGCGTATCAAGCAGGGCTTGGGCGTAGGCGCGTCGGCCGGTGGGAAGCAATGCAGTCACCCAAGCGTCGCAGCAGAGGTCCGCTTCCTCCCGCAATCGCAGCCGAACAAACCACACGACCGGGTTCCACCAATAGAGCCAACCGATGATCAGCTCGGCCCAACACACCCAGTGGTCGCGGCGCCGAAGATGCGCCAACTCGTGGTAGATGACCGCCTGCCGTCCCACCTCATCAAGCTGCTCCCACAGCTGTCGCGGGAGGATCAAGTACACGTGCCGACCGCACCAGAGCATCGGTGAAATCGCCCGGTCGGTCATCAAGGTCAGCGGTGACCGCCTCAGTGCAAGCTGTGTCGATGCCGCCGCCACCATATTTACCACCGAGGGCGGGGCCAGCGTCGCCGCGCGCACCAACTGCACGGACCGGCCGATCCGCAAGCCAGCTACGATCAGCAAAAGTACGATTCCGCCGATCCAAACGAGCGCTGGTATGGGTGGCAACCCCATCACGGCGTCGCGGACACCCGCCGAGTATTGAATCCAGCGGCTTAACTCGGTCCGTACGGGCTCTGCGCGCGAGATGACCTGCTGTTCACGATTCGGCATGTTGTCGCCGGCCGACGCCGGGGAAGGAATCGGACGGTTGTGAACGGACGGAGCGGCCCCGGGGATGTGGGGCATCAGCGACTTTGTGGCAGTCGCAGGGAGGACGGACTCGCCATTGGGCGGTGTCCCCGGGGCCGCGCTCCGATCCGGTTCAAGGAAGGATCTTTCTAGTACCCGGCTCGTGCGCGGATTAGGCCGGGTGTACGGCGCTGCGGGCAGAACAGGCGGCTGGTCCGACGTCACCTCCGGCAAAGACAGGGTCCCGATCACAGCCAACGGTACCGGCGCTGCCTCGGCCTCCGGTTCCGTCGCCGGCTGTGGAAAAAGCGCGATCTGTGGAATCGGCACCTGAGACACAAACGGCGCTGCGGCGAAGAAACCCAGCACGATCAGCCACAACATGTGCCGGGTAGACGGTCGGCACGGCATGCACCAGCAGACGATCGCCACCACGATCGCCAGCGGGATCACCGCCAACCCACTCCGCCACAACAAATGAATCGACATCAGCTCCAAAGCCATCTCCTTTAGGACCGCGTCCGACGCTGAGGTTTCGCGTCTAATCCATCAATGACTTCTTGCAGCTCTGCGATTTCAGCGTTCGTGAACTTGCCCTCGCGGATCAACTGCAACACCAGCGGCCCCGGCGAGCCGTCGTAGAACGCATCCAGCACGGCCTCCAGCCGCGAGCGAGAAACCTTGTCGCGCGTGACCTTCGGGCGGTACACATAGGCGAGGCCCGATTTGTCGCTCGTCACGCAGCCTTTCTGCTCCAGCCTCGTCAGGAACGTCAGCACGGTGGTGTAGGCGAGCTGTCGGCCGCGCTCGTGCAGGACATTCATCACGTCACGGACGGTGGCCGGGCCGTGCTCCCACAGCGTCTGAAGCACCTCGAGTTCCGCTTGCCCGATATCAGCTTCGCGTGAGGTCATGGTGGGTCTCGTGGGCGCTCGCGGTCGAGCCTACTACAACAGTCGTAGCAGTCTACTACAGGGGTCGTAGGCGGTCAAGACTTTTCTTGGGGAACTTGCAGGCGTGATTTCGCTCCTTCTTGGTACCGCCGACCCTTGCCGAGGTAACTCCGCAATCCTGACCCAAATCAGCCAGACAAACCGCGGCGACCAAGACAGGCGATCACCGCACAATGATCTCCAACCCCTAGGATTCGTTACGGCTCGTAAAGTGCCGCCATTCCTAGGGTTTTGTCGTTTCGTCAGTCTTGAAACGCCGGCACTGGCGTCCAGGCGGTTCCTTGCGCCAGCCCATAGGAAGGGCCAAATCAGGGAGCGAGGCGTCAACGATTCCCTTCGGTCAGTTCGAGCTTATCAGGAACAACGATTCTTGATCGCGTGGCAAGATAGATAACGGCGCCTCGTCCGCGGGTAAGACTTCGATCCGCGGCTCCCTCCGTCGCTCAACCGGTATCTGCCTCCGGCCGCTGGGCTGCCAACATCTCCTCGTCGCCCCGGCGATCATGTGCCCGGCCGTTGCCACGATTCAGCTCGTGCGGCGTGTGGCTCAGGGGGCCGCGCTGGGGGACGCCTCGGGGCAACGGCTCGTCAAAGGCCGCCCGTACCTTGGCCACGAGCTGCGCCGGCGTCAGCTTCTTGTCCGCCGGCTCGACCGCAAGCACCCGTCCCGCCAGCTGATGGTGTTTGCGTATCTCTTTGGTCAGCTCATTTTTGGCCAACCCCGGCCCCATGATGACGATGCTGTCGGCGAATCGCACGGCGTCGACGATCTGTTCGTAGTAACGGTGTTTCTCTTGCTCCCGGCGGTGCTCGTAGCGCTTGATCGGAGCGCCGTGGAGCTGACCCGGCACGGCCGGACTGCCGGTGGGCATCGCCTTGTGACGATGTTCAACGTCCGACGCAATCGTTACTACTTCTGGTGCAGCTTGGTTCTCCAGAACCACAAGATGAGCTTTGGCGTGATCGACCCAGACCCCAATCCGTTTGGGCATGTCGCGTCCCTCCGATTATTTGCGACGGGCACTTCCTTGTTTCGTGGACGGGCGCACAGCGCACGCTCCATGCGCCGCGCAGGTGCGCCGCTGGTTGCCGCGTCCGATTGGATGATGAATCCCCGTGGCCCCGTGCGGCATTGGATTCGGTCGATGACCGCATACGCACCATTCTAGCGGCCTCGGACCCGGACTGGTAGCGTGAGATTGCAACCGGTCGAGAGACACCGGTTTCCTGGGCTACCAGCCCAATCCGGGCCTCTGGATATCCACAAAACGACCCCGCCGGGCAGACCTGCCCCGCTTCGCTATTCTCTCGCCCCCCACCGTTTCTTTCGCCTGGGGCATGGCCTAGGAGATTCGCATGTTTTGCCTTGGATTCAAGACGACAGAGCGGGTTGTGCTCTTGGTCTTGGCGGTGACGATTGGGTTCCGCTTCCCGACGTTCGCGGCCCCACAAGACACCGCCAACGAGATCCCCGAGTCGGCTCGCAAGACGATCGCCGATCTGACCGCCAGAGTCGCCGATTTGGAGCGTGTTGTCGGTCGTCTTCGATCAGTGCAGGACGAGCCGTGGCTCACCACCAGGCGCGCCGCTGAGATTCGCGGTCTTGTTCAGGATGTGCTGGCCGATGCCGACACCAGAAGTAGCCTGCTCCAGGACGGGATGGCCGCCGGCTGGGATAAGGGATTCTTTCTCGGCAGCACCGATGGCAACTTCTTGCTGAAGGTGCAAGGCCAACTACAGGCTCGCTTCGTCTACAACGCACAAGACAAGAGCGCTGACGATGACAACCGTTGGGGCTTTGAGAACCGTCGCACGAAGCTGATCTTCAGCGGGAACGTCATCGATCCGAGTTGGCAATATCGGATCCAAACCTCGGCGAGCAGCGATGGCGGCGGTTTCCGTTTACAAAGCGCATTCATCGCCAAAGAGTTCGGCGACAATTGGACGCTTCGGATCGGCCAGTTCAAGCCGCCCTTTATGAGAGAGGAATTGGTCTCTAGCTCACGGCAGTTGGCTGTCGAACGATCATTGGTCAACGAGGAATTCAACCAAGACCGCTCACAAGGTGTGGAGCTGGCCTACAGCGGTGATCAGTTCAACGTAGCTGTGATGCTCAACGAAGGCTTTGATCGTGATAACACGCCGGCCCTCGCCGAAGACACTGAGTTTGCAATCACCACACGCGCTGAAGCGTTGCTCGCCGGATCATGGGATCAGTTCAAGGATTTCACAAGCTGGCCGAATGAGACCACCGCCGTCATGATCGGGGCTGCCGTTCACTACGAGCAAGACGAATTCGGCACCGGCGATGGGCTCTTCGTTGACGCCGATGCCGACGGCCTTGACGACACACCCAACAACGACGAGCTGGAAACATTGGCATTCACAGCCGACCTTTCGCTCGAATTCGGTTCAGCAAACGCCTTCGCAGCCGTGGTCTATCGCGATCTTGACAGTGACGTGCTGAACACTGAGCAACTCGGCATCGTCGTACAAGGCGGCCTGTTCCTTACGGACGACTGGGAGATCTTCGCACGATACGAATGGGGCGATCTTGACATCGCCGGCGTCGATGACCTCAGCATCATTACGTTCGGCGTCAATCGATTCTGGGCCAAGCACGCACTGAGATGGTCCATGGATGTTGGAATTGGTCTGAACGAGCTCGCCGAACCTTGGAGCGCGAGCGGCGCCGGGTGGCGAACCGACGCAAGCGGCGAAGACGACCAGATCGTCGTCCGAAGTCAGATGCAGTTGCTGTTCTAATCTCTACGCTTGGGGTAACTGCGGCTCACGTTCCTAGAACAACCCGGCGTCGAGCTTGGCGGCGTCGGACATGCGATCCGGCGTCCAGGGCGGCTCCCATACCAGCTCGACATGCGCGTCGCTCACGCCGTCGACCGACTTGACCTTCGCCTCGACCTCCGGCGGCAGCGTCTCCGCCACCGGGCAGGCCGGTGTCGTCAAAGTCATCTGAATCGTCACCACGCCGGCCGCATCCACCTCGACACCGTAGATCAACCCGAGGTCGTAGATGTTCACCGGCAGCTCCGGATCGAAGATCGTTCGCAACACCTCGACGATCAGGGCTTCGGTCGCTTGGGCGTTGAGCTTGTCAAGCGGTGATCCTTCCACGGGACGACTCCGGGCAATGCTATTCGGTGGTCACCGTCTGCGGTTGACGGTCCAGGGCGGCCTTGAGCGTATGCCAAACGAGGGTTGCGCACTTGACGCGAGCCGGGAAACGGCGAACACCGCCCAACGCTTCAAGTTTCCCCAGCGCGGGGCCATTGTCACTCGCCACCGATTCACCGGTCACGAGCCGGCGGAAGTTGTCGAACAGTGCCTCAGCCTCGCCGATGCTCTTACCCTTGATGCTCTGGGTCATGAGCGATGCGGCCGCGGTCGAGATCGCGCAGCCGGAGCCTTCAAACGCCACGTCGGAAACGATGTCATTGTCTATCGTCACGTACACCGTGACTCGATCGCCACACAACGGGTTGTATCCGTCGGCCTCGGCGTCCGCGTTCTCGATCCGCCGGCGATTGCGCGGACTACGGTTGTGATCGAGAATGAGTTCCTGGTAAAGATCCTGAAGCTCGTTCATTGGCCGAACACTTCAAGTGCCTTGCGGATACCCGCCGTCAGCGCGTCGATGTCTTCGGTCGTATTGTAGAACGCCAGGGAGGCCCGGGCCGTGGCCGAAAGACCGAAACGCTCCATCACCGGCTGGGCACAGTGGTGCCCGGTCCGCACCGCGATGCCTTCGGCGTCAAGAATCGTCCCGACATCGTGTGGATGAATGTCGCCGACCAGAAATGAGATGACCGCAGCCCTGCGCTTGGCCGTCCCGATCAACCGGACCTGGGGTATCGCCTGCAGAGCCGCCGTCGCATACTTCAGCAGCTCGTTTTCATAGGCCCCGATCGTGTTCATGCCGATTCGTTGGAGGTAATCGACGGCGGCGCCGAGCCCGATCGCCCCGACGATATTGGGCGTGCCGGCCTCGAACTTGTGAGGAACATGGTTGTAGGTCGTCTTCTCGAAACTGACGGAGAGGATCATCTCGCCTCCGCCCTGGTACGGCGGCATGTCGTCGAGCAGCTCGTGCTTGCCGAACAACGCCCCAATCCCCACCGGGCCGAACATCTTGTGCCCGGTCAGGGCGAAGAAGTCGCATCCGATCGCCTGAACGTCAATGGGAAGATGCGGCCCCGCTTGAGCGCCGTCGATCAGCACCACCGCGCCGTGACGATGAGCCGC
>JAZFYE010000068.1:0-3748 GCA_036475395.1 Phycisphaerales bacterium | reverse complement strand
TGGCCTTGGCTGCGAGGCGACGGCGCTGAACGTCCGTGAACAGCAGGCGCTTTGCGCCCAGCTGCTCGCGTAGCACGCGGTTCTCCTCCTGCAGGTATTCGATGAGGTCCTGCTGGCCGCGGTTCACCCACCCGGCGAGGATCGAGATCAGAAACTGAAGCTGCACCGTGTTCACCGGCCACAGCGTACGCCCGTCCGTATAGCCAGAGGTAGGCCCAAGGCCACCACCCTGCCCGCCTCTACTCGTCCGGAATCGTTCGCGTTTCGGGTCGGCCGACTTTTGGCACAGGACGGGGAAAAGATCAAACGCTTGACGTTGGAACGAAGAAAGAAAGAGAATCTACGCAACGCGGCCTAGCCGAAAACAGGAGTGGGAACTCTCTCTAAGAAAAACGGCCCAAAAGTCTGAGAACATCTGACGACGTACAGTGCAGCGCCTTCTTGTCGTCCTCTTCTTCAAGGGCGAACTTGATCCTATACTCCGGCCGTCCAATAGAGGTATCGACAATGTCCTCGACCGTTGGTGCGTCTTTTCTCATCGAGCCCATTCCCGAAGACACATTCGTGCCGGAAGACTTCACGGCCGAACAGCGGGAGATGGCGCGCGCGGCGGCGGACTTCGTCGATGGCGAGGTGATGTCGCGTCTCGACGATATCCAGGCGAAAGGGCCCGAGATCATCCCCGGGCTTCTGAAGAAAGCCGGCGAAATCGGCATGCTCGCCATCGAGATCCCGGAGGAGTACGGCGGCCTGGGGCTAGACAAAGCCTCCGCGATGCTGGTTTCGGAAACCGCCGCCAAAGAGGCTTCGTTCAGCATTTCCTGGGGCGCTCACACCGGGATTGGATCGCTGCCCATCGTCTACTTCGGCAGCGAAGACCAGCGCGAGAAGTACCTCCCCAAGCTCGGCACCGGCGAGTGGCTGGCCGCCTACGCGCTGACCGAGGCCGAATCGGGTTCGGACGCACTGGCCGCCCGGGCTTCGGCGGTTCGCGACGGCGACGATTGGGTGCTCGACGGCACCAAGCAGTTCATCACCAACGCTGGCTTCGCCGACGTGTTCGTCGTGTTCGCCCAGGTAGACGGTGACAAGTTCAGCGCGTTCATTGTCGAGCGAACCGACCCTGGGGTTTCGACAGGGCCCGAAGAACAGAAACTCGGGATCAAAGGCTCCTCGACCCGCCAGTTGATCCTGGAATCGGCCCGGATCCCAGGGGACCGACTGTTGGGCGAAATCGGTCGCGGTCACAAGATCGCCTTCAGCATCTTGAATGTCGGCCGCTTCAAACTGGGCTGCGGATCTGTCGGTGCCGCGCGCGAGTGTTTGCAGTACAGCGTCGCCTATGCGCGAGATCGCGTGCAGTTCAAACGGCCGATCATCGAGTTCGGCATGATCCAGCGCAAGATCGCCGACATGGCCGCACGCCTGTACGCCGCCGAATCGATTGGCTACCGCACGGCGGGATTGATGGACGCCGCTACCGCCGAAGCCAAAGCGAGAATTCCAGAAAAAGGGCCCGAGCGAGACGAGGCGCTGCGGGATGTGCTCGAGGAGTACACTGTCGAGTGTTCGATCGTGAAGGTCTTCGGAACCGAGTGCTTGGATTTCGTCGCCGACGAGGCGCTGCAAATCCTCGGCGGGTACGGATTCCTGGCCGACTACCCCATCGAGCGCCACTACCGAGATTCGCGAATCAATCGGATCTTCGAAGGAACCAACGAGGTCAATCGCCTCATCATTCCATCGACAGTCTTGAAACGCGCCGCCAAGGGTCGGCTCGACTACTTCGCGTTCATCGAGAAGGTAAAACTCGAAATCGAAGCGGGAAGTATCGTCGCGCCACTCGGAGAGGGCCCGCTGTCTGCCGACGCCGCCGCATGTGAACAGGCGAAGCGCCTCGTGGCTTTCTCGGTAGACCTGTTGGTTTCGAGAAACCTGCAGGATCTCGTTACCAAGCAGCAACACCTGGAGGTACTCGCGAACATGATCATCGACACGTTCGCGGCGGCCTCCGTGGTGGCACGCACCCGCAAGTTCGCGCGTACGCACCCAGACGCCGAGATGGACAACGAACTGGATCTGACCCGGATCTTCGTCGCCTCCGCGAACGAACGGATCGCCGACGGGGCCCGTCGCCTGGTGGCCAACGAGCTGGAAGGCGATGAGATGCTGGCGGCGTTCCGCACGATCGATACTCTCGCCACGTTCATGCCGATCGCGACGATCGCCGCGAAGACCCGAATCGCCGAGCGCATTGCGGCGGGGAATCTGCGGTTTCTGGACCAGTAGTTCGAAGCACGAGCGAGGTGCGAGATGAAACGCTGCTCCGCCGAGGAGGCGGCTGCGCTGCTGCGGCCGAGAAACACGATGATTCTCGGGTTTGGTCCCGCGCAGCCCGGCGTGCTTCTCGAGGAGGTGGACAAGCGCGACGACTGGGAGGATCTCACGATTTTCGGGGGGCTCCTGCTCCAGCTCTATCCGATTTTCGCGACGTCGGGCGTGCATCTCCTCTCGGGGTTCTTCGGCCCGGCGGAACGCGCTCTGCGCGACGCGGGCCACGACGTGGCCTTTCTGCCCGGCGACTTTCGGCGTTTCAAGCTGTTCGCGGAGCGCATGGCCGCCCGAGTCGTTGCGATCACCGCCCCGCCTCCGGATTCCGACGGCTGGCTGAGCCTCTCACTCACCGCCGGTGCCACCGTCGAGGAGACGCTTCGCGCCGGGCGAGACCCCGAACGACTGTTGGTGGTGGAGACCAGCCCACGGCTACCGCGGACGCTGGGCTTGCCGCCAGAGCATCGGCACGCACTGCATGTGGACGACGTCGACATCGTGATCGAAACCGACCGTGACCCGATGGTCCTCCCCGAGCCTGAGCCGACCGAAGTCGAGCGCGCCATCTCCGGCCACGTTCGCGCCTTCATCCCGGACGGTGCGACGCTCCAAACGGGGATTGGCGGAATTCCGTGCGCCGTAGCGGGCTTGCTCGCCGAAGGGCCGGGGGGTGACTACGGCATCCACAGCGAAATGTTCACCACCGGCCTCATGCGCCTCCACAAAGCGGGCAAGATCTCGAACGCCCACAAAGGGACGCACGAAGGCTACTCGGTAACCACATTTGCCATGGGTACCGCGGAACTCTACGAGTGGTTGGACGACCAGGAGGCAGTCCGCTTTCTGCCGGTCGAGCACATCAACACACCGATGATTATCGCGGCCAACCGCAACATGCGGTGCATCAACGGGGCCTTGATGCTGGACCTGATGGGCCAGGTCGTCGCAGACTCCATCGACGGGCGCCAGCACTCCGGCATCGGTGGCCACGAGGACTTCACCTCCGGAGGCAGCTTCGAGGCCGACGACCGCTCGCTCATCTGTCTTCCCTCGACCGTCACGATCGATGGTGAGGCGCGCTCGAGAATCCACACAGCCTTCGGCGCCGGCACGATCGTCACGACACCACGCCACCAACTCGACATCGTCGTGACCGAATACGGCGCCGCCGAGGTTTCGGGACTGACCGTCCGCAGCCGCGCACACGTACTCGCCGAAATCGCGCACCCCGCGTTTCGCGACTCACTCCACGAGGCGGCCGACCGGATCGGTTGAGGGCCGGCTGTGTGTTCTCAATATTCGTCCTGTCACTCATCAGAACCTCGTCTGCGGCGGTATCGGTGTGCGACGCCGTAGTGTGCCAAAACTCAGCCGATCGAGATCCGGAATGAAATCGGCGACTTGCCCCGCAGCCGGA
>JAZFYE010000067.1:0-18834 GCA_036475395.1 Phycisphaerales bacterium | reverse complement strand
TGGAGCACGAAGAGAAAGGGCCGTGTTTTCTCTGGAACCACCGGATGGCCGCGCCTTGACCGGGTTCGACCAAAGCCCATGCCGTGCACGGCATGGGCTTTGATGCTCACGCCATCTCGATGCGCGGATCGACCCAGCGGTACAGCACGTCCACCACCAGGTTGAACAGGATCAGCATCGTGGAATACACCAGCACCACGCCCATGATGAGGGTGAGATCCTTGCTCAGCACGGCGTTGACGAAGTGCGTGCCGATGCCGGGTACGGCGAACACTTTCTCGACCACGAACGATCCGGTCATGGCCATCGCTGCCGCGGGTCCGAGATAACTCAGCACGGGTAGAAACGCATTCTTCATCGCGTGTTTCAACACGACTTGCCGCTGCGGCACGCCCTTGGCTCGCGCGGTGCGCACATAATCCGAGGACAATTCGTCGATCATGCCGAAGCGCGTCAAGCGCGCAATGTAGGCAGCGAACGGAAGCGCGAGCGTGACGGCGGGTAGGATGGTGTAGCGAACGCCGCCCCACCCGCCGATGGGCACGACGTGCAGCCACACGCCGAACACCACCAGCAACACGGTGCCGATGATGAACGACGGCAGGCTGATGCCGATCAGCGCGATCAACAGTGTGCTGAAGTCAGCCGCCGATCCGGGTTTGACGCCTCCGATCACGCCCGCGGTGAGTCCGATCGCGCAGGCCAGCAGCATCGCCAGTAACCCCAGCGTGATGGAAACTGGCAGCCCCGCCGCCAGAATCTCGTTGACGGTCCAATCCTGGTGGGTCAGGCTGGGGCCGAGATCAAACGGTCGGTCATGAGCACCCAGAATCCAACTGACCCCCGTCGCCTTGCCCAGATAGTCCCAGTAAAAGCGCCAGGGACTATCGAGCTTGTACTGCTCGAGCATCGCTTGTTGGACTTCCGGCGGTGGCTGACGACCCTCGGGGTTCTGAAGCGGATTCCCGGGAATCAGCCACGCCAGGCAGAACGTGATCGTGTAGATAGCAAACAAGATGATCGGAAGCTGCATCAACCGGCGAATGATCAAACCGGTCATGGCGCAACGACCTTCATCTGCCAGAGGTATTGCGTGAGGCGTGGGTGGCGGCTGAGGCCGGTGAGCCGGCCCGGTTCGTACATGTATACCTGCACGTATTGACACAGAATGAGCATGGGAACCTCTTCGTCGAAGAGGAACCGCTCACATTCCTGCAACAAACTCATGCGCTTGGCCGGATCGGCTTCGTCGGCCGCCTGTGCCAAAAGCCCGTCGACATAGGGACTGGAATACCCGCGATCGTTATTGCCGTCGCCGGTTTTGAAGAGATCGAGGAAGGTGGTGGGGTCGCCGTAGTCGCCGTACCATCCGCCTCGGCCGATCATGAAGTTGCCCTGTATCAGATCGTCCTTGAAGAACTTGCGTTCCTTGCCGCGCAGCTCGATGCGCACGCCGAGCCCGCGCCGCCACATGTCGCGCAGGGCCAGCGAGATGTTTTTGTATCGCGGCGTGTTGGTGCTGTAGAGCAGATCGATAATGGGGAACGGTTCGCCTTGGCTGTTCTCGACAAGCCCGTCGCCGTTGCGGTCGACCCAGCCGGCGGCTTTTAGTTCCTCTCGTGCGCGATCCGGATCGTACGGTAACCCCTCGGGACTTACATAGCCGGGAATCGAGCCGGGAGGAATGAAGGTACTCGATACCGGCTCGTTGAGGCGGGTGATGCGCTGCACAATGGTCTGCTTATCCACGCTCATGACGAAGGCACGGCGAACACGAGCATCAGCGAACGGATTGGGTCGTCCGTCGGCAAGCATCGCTCGGCAGTTGAAGCTGTAGAAGTCCGTTCCGAAGGTGGGGAAGATATGAATGTTGCGCCGTTCGCCCGGCTCAGGTGATGGCAACGCGGCCAGCGCTTCGTCCAATGTGCGGCCGTTGGCCAGCATGGATTCGATCCGGTCGGCGTATCGACGGTCGTACGCGGCCCGCTCGGCCAGCATGTCTGCCTGGTACTCGGCGCTCACATCGCTCAGCCAATCGACCCGGCCCGATTCGAACGCCAGGATGGCCGTGTTGATGTCGTCGATCGAAACCGTCTCGATCGAGTCACTGCCAACACGATCCGGACTGTGGTAATGAGGGTTGCGCCCAAGGCGCAGGCCGCGCTTGTATCGCCAGTGGGTCGGCACATACGGCCCGTTGCCGACGAACCGATCGGGCTTCGTCCAGCCGTGCTTCTGTTCGAACCGACCGGTATCAGCATTAAGGTTTGCGAACTCGCGCTCGGCGAAATCCGGCTCGGGAACTCGCTTCCAGCCGTGCTGTCGCATTTGGGCTGTGATCGCATCATCCAGCTCCCAGCCTTCGACCGCGGGGCGGTGTACCGGATAGAACACGCCGAACGCGACCAGATCCAGGAAATATGCCGTCGGTCGCACCAGCCGAACACGCAACGTGTGATCGTCGATTGCTTCCAGACCGACCGTCTGCTCGAAGCGCTGCTCGGTCCGGCGCCACAGTGCTCCGGCGGCACTGGCCCTGGCCTGGGGATCGAGCTCGGCGGTTTGTTCGGCGAACTCCTGGAGCTGCTGTGCCCGCCAATTGAAGAACGCCTCAGCTCCGGCGATGGCGAAGAACATCGCGGTGTAATCCGCGGACGTATCCGGCAGGATCGCCCGCCGCCAGGCATAGACGAAATCGTGCGCGGTCAGCGGGTCGCCATTGGACCACTTCGCATCGTCGCAGATGATGAACGTATAGACGAGCTGATCGGAACTGACGGTCCACGTCGCCGCCGCCGGCTCGATACTGAAATCAGCGTTGTCCCACCGCACTAGCCCTTCATAGACGGCATAGGCCATGCGGAAATCCTGGATCCAACTCATGCGCTGCGGATCGAGGGTGAAGACCTCGGCGGCATCGACGAAGACCACATCGGCGCGCGGTGGGGCATCGTCCAGATACACGACCGTCATCAGCGCAGCGAGAATGAGCGCAAACGGCGCAAGGATCTTCATTGTGCAGTCAGTGTACCGCCGTTCGGCGAGCGCGAGATCGTCGCCGCGCTTCCAGGGGCGATTTCCCGGCTGAAGCGGGGGATGGGTTCTCAGCGTCGGTTGTACGGGGGACTGGTCAGGATGTCGCGCCAGTCTTGGTGCCCGGCCTCGAACCGGGACTTGTCTACGTTCTCCCAGGCGGCGCCGAGCTGCGTCCGCGGCGGCTCCGCCGCACGCACGGTCCGATCGATCGTCTTCAGGAAGCTCTCGGCAACGCGAATGGCGCCACGATAGCTGCGGCCGATTTCCGTTCGGGTCTGCTCGTCGGACTGGATCTTGTCCCAGTGCGCCAATCCAACCTCGAACACCTTGCACAAGAGGTGCGCAACGTCCTTCCCGAACACCTTCTGATCCGCGGCAGTGAGTGTCGGGTTCAAATACTGATCGCGGAGACGGACCAGCGCCGGGTAGATCGCTTCCATCAGCCGGCTTGGTTCTGTTTGACCCTGAAGCTCGTCGAGTTTTTTGCCGACCGCGCTGAGCAGGACGTCGCGGGCAATCGAGCTGTCAACCGAGGCGATCGCCTCGAATTGGCGGCGAAGGACCGGAGGATCGGTCTCGGATCGGCATGCCGCCCCGAGTTGCCGAAGCAGTGGATTCACATCGTCGGCCTTGAGCCGGCCCGCCTCCGCCGCCATCCTGAACGCCTTGGCCGCCCACAGCCGGATCTCGAAACACTCCTCGTCTTTCGAGTCGATGTGATCCTTCAGGACATCCAGCGCCGCGGGCATACCCAGAAAACCGAGGAGCTGCATCGCATTCACCGCCGCGTGCGGATTGTCGCCGTCAATGACCCCAGCAAGGCACGGCGTCAAGACCTTGGAGTACTCCGAGCGGAAATCCCCGGTCACCCTGGGGGCCCGCATCGGGTCCAACAGTTGCCGCTTGGCCCGCTCGACGACCGGTACGTCCCCGGTGGCAAGCTGGTTGCAATAGAACTCGGCATAGGTTCGGATCTGGTCACGCTGCTGCGGCGTGAGGGAACTCTCCCCAACTAGGCCGATGATCGGTCGAGGGTCGCCCAGGGCGGCGGATACGACGACTCCCAGAATGAAAGCGACAAAAGCGGCCGATTTGGACTGAGGTGTGCTCATGGCTGGTTGGGTCGAGGAGCCAGGGGCGACAGGGCGGCAGTGGGGCCCGGCGGACTCGACAATCCATCGACCCTATCAGTGTTGTCCGGGAGTGTCAACGATCTGCTCAAGACCGCCGGACGCCGCGTCGATCCAGTTAACGGCCCGGCCCCGGGTTTGCTCGCGCCGTCTGCGGAGCCTACATTGGCTGATTCCGGCCGTACAAACCGCCGGTTTCCGGCCGCGGTGCTTTTTGGAATGAATACAGCACGTCGGGCGGGCAGGTTCCGGGACGCGAACCGCATTGGCGGCTCTCCAGTAGTAGGAGCTGAATGTCTCCGCATCGCGCGATTATTGGACTGCTGCTGGTGCTGGCCGTAGGCCGGTCCGCCTGCTGGGGTGCCAGCGTATCGCCCAAGCAGCGTTTGGCGGCCCAATACCTCCGCTCAGCCATGAGCGTCATGGAGGCCGGTCCGGTCAACGTCCAGCGACTGGAGGGCGCCGTCTTCCTCGTACAGCAGGCGACCGACCTGGATCCGGACAATGCCGAGCTGTGGCATGCTCTCTTGGAGTTGATCGACTTGCAGGATCGGCTCGAGGATGACGAGCTGCGCCGCACCGTGCTGGAGAACCTCGTCCGCCTCGACCCGGAGGATGACGTGGTTCGGCTGCGGCAAATCAGTGCGTCGCTTGCCCAGCACCAAACCATCAAGGAGCGGATTGACGCCTACCAGCGACTCCTGTCGATGCAGAACCCAGCCCAACTCGGACCGGCGATCACGTCACGCCTGGCGTTCGACCTGGCCATGTTGTTTTCTCGGGACGACGATGTCCAGGGGTACGCGAAGTGGCTGGGGGAGGCCGTCGCCGCCGACCCCTCGAATCGCTCCGCCGCCGCGGCGGCGACCGGTTTCTTTCGGTTGAACGTCCAGGACGCATTCGCCGAGGCGGAGTTGCTGACAAATCTGATACTGGCTGACCCCACCGACGTTGTTACCAAAACGACGCTGGCGCAATTGCTGTTGGATCACAGCGCCTATGCCGCCGCGGATCGAATCTATCGCGTGACCGAGCGCACCTACGAATCCGGCGGAGGCCTTTCCCCCAACGGCATGCTCGCCGATCACGCCGTTGCCCGGTGGGGGCGCGGGCAGGTCCAGGCCGCGCTTCAAACGATTCGCGTCCGACAGGATCAGGCCGATACTGTGTATCGACGATCGGTGCAGCAGCAGAACCCTGAATTGACTCGACTCGAGCTGGCCAGACTGCACGCGCCGGTCGCGGCCACGCTGGCCACGATCCGCGCCGCCATCCACCACCGTCTTGGTGATGATCAGGTCGAATCTTCGATGCGCGGTGTGCGCGGCGCCTATGCGGCCGAAATCGATCGGCTCCGCTCCGCTGAGGACATCGATCCCAAGGAAGTGGCCGACCGCTTGCGGCAGGCCGCGTGGGTGTTCGTCTGGCTGGGCGGGAACGTGGACGAGGTGGTCGCGTTCTTGGACGCCGCGAAACAGGTCCTCGGCGGCGAGGACCTGAGCCAGACCGCGCAGGCCAGATTCGATGGTTGGCTGGCGATGCGCCGAGGCGAGGTGGACCAGGCGATCGTCCTTCTGGAACCCGTGGCTGAGGATGACGTGCCCGCAGCGCTGGGCCTGGCCTTGGCCCGCCTCAAGAAGGGAGAACGCCGCGACGGCGCGCGTGGCTTGCTGCGCGTGGCGCGAGCGCAACCCGGCAGCCTGATCGGCGTGTGGGCCAGCGATGTGCTTGCCGAGCTGATCGACCGGAGGCTTCAGCCGTCGGAACTCGATCCGCTGGCGACTCAACTCAAGGAGCTCATCGATTCCGTTCCGCTCGTTTACGATCGCTTCCCCGATGAGCCGACCCTCGCCGTCAGCCTGCGCATCGTTCCCGCCAAGGACACCTTCGACCCCTACGAGCCGATCATCGTCGATCTCCAGATCACAAACCACGCGCCGTTTCCGCTGGCCATCGACAGCGGTGGGCCGATCCGGCCGCGCGTCATTCTGATCCCGACGATTCAGATTCCCCGAGACTTGCGCTTCAGTAAGCTTGCGCCGATCGTCGTGGATATCGATCGGCGTCTGAGGCTGGAGCCTCGTCAAACGCTTGTCATTCCGGTGGATCTGCGCCGTAGCCGCATCGATGAGCTCCTGAACAGGGCGCATCCGCTACGAGGGGCGCTGTTGAAAATCCGTGCCGTGTCGAACTTCTGGGTTCCCACGCAGGGCGTGATCCGCGCCGGCCTGCTCGGCAGCGAGACCGAAATCCAGCAGCCGATCCGGGTGAACGGCATCCGCCTGAACCGGGCTTGGCTGGAGTTCGCCATCGGTGTCGCCATCGATCCGGACAACGCCGACGATCTGGCGACGATGGCGCTGCTGAGCCGGCTGGCGCCGGGGCTGGCGCCCGAGCAGATCTCTCCGGACCTGGTCCAGCTCGTACTGGACTCTGCCCAGGCCCTCGCCGAGGGCTACGCGAAGCTCGACCCCATCTCACAGGCGTGGCTGCTCGGCGTCGTGCCTCGAATAAACGTGATCGAGCCGATGCTGGCCATGGCCCGCAAGAGCGCCGACAAGTACGTGCAGATCTCCTACCTGCTGTTTCACGTCGTAGACCCCGCCGATCCCATGCTCGACGCCGCGAAGCGCAGCGACGATCCGGACGTCAAGTACGCTGCCGAATTCCTGGAATCGGCAATGAACCGTGCAGCCTCGGCCCGTGCCAACCAATAACCGCGCATGTCCGCTGCGCACGCTTCATCAACGCTACACGACCGCCGCCCCCTGTTACCGGATTCCGGATCGTCCGGACGATCCTGGCTCCGGCGCCTCGGACTGTTGCTCGGCGCCGTGCTGCTCGTCGCCGCAATCATTCTTATCGCCCGGCAACACGATGTTCTCGCTCGTGCGTTCAGCGCGATCCGACAGCCATCAGCGCCTCACCTCTTCCTGCTGTTTGCCTGTGTGCTCGGCAACATCGTGCTCACCGCGCTCATGTTCAGCGTGTTGATGTCGCGCTGCGATAAGGTTCGGCTCCTCGAGATGCAAGCGCTGATTGGGGCCGCGACGCTGCTGAACTTCCTGCCCCTGCGCCCCGGTCTCTTCGGACGCATCGCCTATCACAAAACAATCAACCACATCCCCACCGCCGATACCGCCAAGACGATCGGACAAGCGATCGCGCTGAGCCTTGGCGTGGCCGGCTGCCTCGCGCTGTGTCTCGTGCTTGCCGTGCAGTTTCATCTCACGCTCTGGATTGTGCTTGCCATGCTGTTTGCACTCCTGGCGTTGGGTACGTTGGTTGGATCAATCAGACTGTGGGCCTTGGCCGGACTGATCCGCTACGTCGACGTGTTCGTTTGGGCGGCGCGGTACTACGCAGCCTTCGCGCTGATTGACTACAGGATTTCGATCGAGGCGGCGCTGGCCTTCGCCTGCCTCAGCATGATCGCCACGCTCGTGCCATTCTTTTCCAACGGGCTGGGGTTGCGTGAATGGGCGATCGGATTGGCTGCGCCGCTTCTCACGATGTATCAGCTTGAGCACGGCATCACGGCCGAGCTGGTCAACCGAGCCGGCGAGCTGATCGTCGTGCTCATCGCAGGACTCGCCGGCATCGCCTACCTGACACATCTGCGCCGAAAGTCATGTGCCGAATAGTCCGTAACTCACCGCTCAATCCCCAAATCCCCAACCGTAAACAACGCCTCGAAAACATACCCCGCACTCTCGACATTCTCCCGCGCGCCTTCTTCCCGATCGATCGTCGTGATAATCTTCACGACCGCAGCGCCGGCCTCCGTGATTACCTTGGCCGCTTCGATCGCCTGTCCGCCGGTCGTGGCGACGTCTTCGACAATCACCACCTTGTCGCCTGGATCGAGTTTTCCCTCGAGTTGCTTCGCCGTCCCGTAATCTTTCTTCGCATTACGAACGAACACGCACGGCAAACCACTCGCCATCGACGTTGCGCTGACCAACGGAATCCCCCCAAGCTCCGCCCCGGCCAGTCGGGTTGTTCCACTGGGAACGCGCTCAGTCAGCATCTTGCCCAGCTCGGCGAGGATGTCCGGCTGCGTCGTGAAGAGATACTTGTCGATGTAGTAGTCGCTCTTTCGCCCGCTGCGAAGCGTGAACTCGCCGCGCAGCACCGCGACCTCCGCGATCCGCTTGGCCAACGCCTGGCGTGTCATCGTGGCCGTCATCGCCCCAATCGTAGCGATTTGACCGTTGTCCGCTGCGTAGATGACCTACGAGAGCGGCGATCCATGCCGGAGGACCGCTATGAACCAGCGACAATAGTTGGCTCAATACTCGCCGGCGAACTTCTTATGGACCCAGAGAAACTCATGGCGTTTGTTCTGGACGCGGACGAGTCCGCCGAAACCGGGGTCCTTCTTTTTGAGAATTGAATGCAATTCGCGAAGGACGTCGGCTTGAGCCCTCATGGGATCTCCCGGTTCAAAGTCCGCATCGTCGCTCCGGACTAACCACCCTCCAGCCTCACCAGCCCCCTTCAAGACCGACTGGGCACACTTGATCCCCAGTTCCAATTCTTCGCCGAAGCGTTTGTAAGTGGAATCGTCGGTCAGCACCTTCGCCGCGGGTGAAACAACCGGCAGCACCATCCCCAGCGTTGTACCCATGAACTTCAGGAGCGGCGCTGCCTTTACAAGCCACTCGCGCGGGAACTCCACAGCGTACACACCGCGTTTACTCGTCTCTCCGTTCAGTTGCTTCGAAGGCAAGGGCAACCGTGAATGTTCGCACCACAACGTCAGGCGAAACTTCTCAGTCGTCCACTTCTTCAAATTGAAAAAGTTGCGGTTGACTGGCACAAAGCTGAATAAGCGCGGCCCATTCCGCGCCTCATCAGTCAGCGTCTGCATGAGAGCCTCGAACTGCTCGTCCGTCTGACTCAGCAAACGACGCTGGTTTTCGTGTAACGTCGCGAACTGCCAGTCCCCCTTGTGAGCCCTGGCTTGCAGTTCTTTGCGAATCGCTCGCAATTCGTCGTGGACGTCATCGACCTTCTCTCCCAGTGAATCAACACGAGTCCGCCGGGCTCCGGGCGCGTTTGTCATCAACTCGGCCACCCGATGCACCTGCGAGCACCCATGCGCCGTGCAGAGCACTTCGGCAATTTCCTTTTGTGTGTTGATGATCAGCTTTTCGACCTCGAACAACCCATAGCCTGGCTTGTTCAGTCCACAGGGCTCGATACACGGGACCATGACATCGCACCGCAATCCCGGCCATCCTTGCTTGGGGTGATCGACAAGCCACTTCACTTCCTTCGTCAACTCAAACAGGAAAAACCCCGGATATGCGGCGCGGACCGTGATGCGCACGTCGTTGCCCACACGTTCGATCAACGCTCGGCCGTTGTAGCCATCGTCGAGCATCAAACCCCGTTGCCAATGGACGCTCTTCTTGTGGTTCTCGCGGCCCAGCGAGTATTTGTGCAACCGCACGATCAGCCGATAGAACAAGCCTTCGGCGTTGGACGATTCGGCGCGTTCGATGTCCACAATTCGGCAAAGCTGGATCTGCTCGCGATCACCGGTGTGTGGCTTTGCACCCCAACCTGGCAGCCTCTTGGGAGGTTTGCCCGGGACAAGCTGCGCGATGAGGCTTGCCCCGCTACCGTTTTCGGCGGCCGGATCAATCACAACTTCGTACGTCAGATCAAATCGCTCCATCAATCCTCGGAATAACGGGTGCAGTTTCTTTGCATACCCTGTGACGTCCTTATATGGCGGATTGCTCCAAAGCTCGCTGAGGTAGTCGTGGTCCACCAAGCCATGCCTGTCGCGGGTCGTCTTGTCGTCCAGAACAAAGCTGATCGCCTTGGCCAGCCAGTCTGGTTTGAGAATCATGTACTTGCCCAACTCGTCGTCAGCCGTGTAGTGAATCGCATGGCCCATCTCGTTCAGCATGCCCGCATAGGTTGCGGCCAGGGCGTGGTTGACCTTGCGCGGCCGACACAGCGATTGGAATTGCTTGTAGGTGATGTAGGGATCCGTGCTGCTCCGCTCGCGGACGGCCGTGAGCACGTGGCTCCAGCTTGCCGGGACTTCCCGCCCAACGTTGGGCAGTCCGGCCGCAACCCGCGCGATCGCGTTCTTGAGCTTCGTAATTCCGGTCCGCGTTCCCTTGGTGTTTGGTTTGCTGTCAACATGGAAGAAGCCGAGGATCGTATTTCTCCCGTATTTGCCTCGCAGATGCTCTTCCTCGATGTCCGGCTGACGCCGCTGCGGTCCACCGTGTGTCGCAACCACCAGGATTTTGGCCTCCGGTCCGGCTCGGTGCTTGATCGTTTCAATCCAGTATTCCACCGCTCCCTGCTGGACTCCCTCGCGTGGTTTCCAGACCACGAGATACACCGCGGGTGCGGTGAAGAAGAGCTGGTGCGTCGGGCGATACACCTCTTGTCCACCGAAGTCCCATCCATTTAATGTGAGTTTGGCTCCCTTTGGCGGCGTCAGGACAACGGGCTTGATCTCGACTCCGTGGGTTGTCTCGTGTTCCCGCCACGGCTCGCCTCGCAGCGCATCCAGCAGACAGGTTTTGCCAACTTCGCCTTCGCCGATCAGAATCAGCTTCGCCTCGTTGAGGACAACGGTCCCCTTGGCCTTCGCCCGTAGATAGGCCTTGACCGCGTCGAGCCCTTGCTCATACGCCGCCGCCAGTTCGGGGTTGAGCGGGTTATGGTTGAGCTTAAGTCGTTTGAGCTGAGAAAGGCCTGCAAGACTTGCCGGAAGTTCTGTTAGTTCATTCCCATGCGACCCGCCCCACACCCAACGAGGGGCACACTCATTCCCACCGAGGAGCAGCAATCTTAGTTGGCCCAGAGCACCAATCGCATCTGGAATTCGTTGTATCTGATTGCCGATTAGATAAAGTTCTCGTAGGTCTCTTAACTTCGGAATCCAATCTGGAAGCGCGGCGAATTTGTTACCAGAAAGTGCAAGTGATTCAATCTTGGTTAGATTCGCCATCGAGTCTGGCAGCGACGTCAGTCGATTGAGAAAGCAGTTTAGGGTCCTCAGCTGCGTGAGTTGGCCCAGCGACTCTGGCAGCGCCGTCAGTTGGTTGCGCGCGAGGTTAAGCGTCTGCAACTGCGTGAACTGCCCCAGCGACTCCGGCAGCGCCGTCAGTCGGTTGTTGGAGACGCTAAGCTGCTGTAACTGTGTGAGCTGGCCCAGCCACTCCGGTAGCGCCGTCAGTTGATTGCTGGAGAGGTCAAGCGTCTGCAACAGCGTGAGCTGGCCCAGCGACTCCGGCAGTTCGGTGAGCTTCATCCTGTTCAGACTGAGTTCGGTCGCCTCGGTGCGCCGCGCTTCTTTGATCTTCTCTTCCGCGTTTCGATAAGCCTTATTCCGCGCCATCGCTGGTCTCCCCGTCGTGAAGACTCGAACACGTGCATTCAGTTTACCGAGTCTGACCGGGGGTATACCGGGACGGCATCGGTCCCTCCCCCCCCCGGAGCCCCGGAGCCCCCGGCGCGGTGGCTTCCAGCCGCCGTGAGTTCATTCCGCGGCGGTCAGGAGATGGGGCCGGGCAATTGCCGAAGTTCAACTCAGGGAAAGGTCTTGTCCAGTTTCCTGCAACCGATGCCCGCTCGCGGCAAGTATAGTAGGGGGTCATGCGGACCCACTCGCCCTGCCGGGCCTTTTCGCTCCTGGAGCTGCTGATCTCACTGGTGATGGTGAGCGCGTTGTTGGCGATCCTGCTGCCGACGTTGACCTCGGCTCGAATCGCCAGTCATCGCGCCGATTGCGCCAGCCATCAGATCGCGCTTTCCGAGGCGTGGCATCTTTGCCTGGAGGCCAACGACCAGAGGTTCCCCGTGGTGTACGACGAACCCGGGTGGTTCTACGGCGGGCTGCGGTTCTCGGCGATCAACGGCTCGCCGTTCCTTGACTTTGACCGCCCGCTGAATCGATACGTGCCGCGGGGCAGTCTGGTCCAGCACGGCGAGCAGATGTTCCAGTGTCCCGCCGACACGGGAATCCGCGGTGAGGTCGCCGAGGCCGGCACCGGCTCCTTGTCGGCCTACCGGGCCTTCGGCACTAGCTATCGCGCCAACGCCGCCTTGCTGCGCCCGGCCTCGTCGGCCCCGGTCCGCCAGCCGGCCGGCCTGAGCCTGAGCCGAATCACCACCGGGCCTTCTCGCCTCGTCGTCATGGGCGATGCCGTGTGGTACGAGGTGCGCCGGCGTACCGGCCGACAGGCCAAGTGGCACGCAACGCCCGACGCCGGCAACCTGCTGTTCCTCGACGGCTCGGTGCGGTTCGTCACCATCGAGCCGGAGCCCGTCGTCGGCCCGGCCGTGTTCGATCCGTTCGCAGCCGAGTCCGAAGCCGACTAACGATCAGTTCGCATCCGGACCTAACCGCCGCGCAGCGTTTGGCGCAGCTTCACGTGCACAGACTTCGCCTCAGCTTGACCCTGGCTGAGCTTCATCACCTCGCCCACCAGCCGCCCCAACGCTGCGTCCTTGCCGTTGGAAAAATCATCCGCCGCCTGCGGCTGCGCTTGGATCGCCTGTTCGATCCACTCATCAAGCTGCCCCTCATCCGACACTTGCATCAAGCCCGCGCGCTCGGCCACGTACCGCGTATCGTCATCTGTCTCACACAGCCGAGCGAACAGCTCATCGGCAGCCGTTGAGCCGATCTTATTTTCGTCGCGCAGATGGATCAGCTGTGCAACCTGGTGCGGTGCAATGCCGAGCTGATGTACGCCGCACTCGCGCTCGTGGGCCCGCTTGGCCCCGGCATTGAGCAACACCTTGGCGCAGGCTTGACCGGCGTGGACCCTCGTAACATCTGAACTGCCTTCCGCGTGAATCGCCTCCACACATCGTTCATAAAACAGGCAAAGATCACGCTCGTCCGTCAACGCAGCGGCGTCTTTTTCCGCAAGATCGTAATCCCTGCGATACCGCGCTCGCCGTTGCATTGGCAGCTCCGGTATTTCCGACTCGATTTTCTGCCGCCATTCATCGCTGACCACCACCGGGATCAGATCAGGATCGGGAAAGTACCGGTAGTCGTGCGCTTCTTCTTTCTCACGTTGCAGCACGGTCGCCCGCTTCGCATCGTTCCAGCCGCGCGTGCTCTTCAGCCCCGGCCCGTGGACCATGCCGTCGGACTTCCACGCCTCGACCTGGCGCTGATGCTCGTACTCGATCGCATCGTGCATCGCCCGGAACGAATTCAGATTCTTCACTTCCACGATCGGCGTGGCGTATTCGCGCCCATCGTCCGTCTCGATGATCACGTTCACGTTCGGCTCGAACCGCATGTGCCCGCGCTGCATGATCCCTTCGCTGGCGCCTAGAAATCGACAGATGTTGCGAAGCTCCTTGGCGAAAATCACCGCCTCCTCGGCGCTCTCCAGATCAGGTTGAGTCACAATCTCCAGCAACGGCGTGCCGGCTCGATTCAGATCGACCAGCGAACCGTCGTAAGGCTTGCCCCCGGGTAGCTCATGCCCCAGCTTGCCCGCGTCTTCCTCCAGATGCGCGCGAATGATGCCGACGCGTTTGGTTGTGCCATCGGCGCGGGTGAAATGCACTTCGCCGTCGAAACACAACGGCAAGTCGTACTGGCTGATTTGATAGCCTTTGGGCAGGTCCGGATAGAAGTAGTTTTTGCGATCCCACTTGCTGAACTTGGCGATTGAGCAGTTGATCGCCAGGCCGACCATCATTGCCAGCTCGATCGCGCGTTTGTTCATCACCGGCAGCGTCCCCGGAAGTGCGGCGACAACCGGATCGACCAGCGAGTTGGGCGCAGCGTCGTAGTAATCCGGATGCGCAACGTTCGGCGATCGGCTGAACATCTTGGACCGCGTCGCCAACTCGACATGGATCTCCATCCCGATCTTGAGGCGCGTGGAGGTGACAGCAGCCATGGATACATAGTACACTCTGCTGGTCTGTGTCGACGAAGGCAGTCGGTCGAGGTCCGCACCGATCTCGACTTGGAGGTAGTGTCAAACAATGGATCGATCTGACTTCCAACAGCTTGCTGAGGTTCGAGCGAAAGAGGCCCAAAGCCTCTTCGAGCGGGAGCAATATGACGGCGCATATTATTTGGCAGGATATACCGTCGAGTGTGCTTTGAAAGCGTGTATCGCGAAGACCACGAAGCAGTACGAATTTCCGGACAAGAACTTAGCAAACAAAGCCTTTACTCACGTTCTTGCAAATCTGGTTCCACTTGCCTCACTTGAGAGTGAGCTTGAGAGCGCGACGAAGTCGAATCCTGATCTCGGAAAAAACTGGAATACCGCCAAGGACTGGAGTGACAAAGCTCGATATGATCGTCATGTACGGCAGAAGGCCGAAGACTTATTGATAGCTGTTCTAGACAGTGAATCAGGGATATTGCCATGGCTAAGGGAGCGCTGGTAGACAGTCTGGTAAAAGCCGGTAGAACGCTCGTTGAGCGTTTCGATGAGGCTGGCTTAGGCCCCAGCGCCGCGCTGTGGCTCTATCGATCCGAAACTGATAACTGGGTGCTCGTACTTGCTACCGATGAGGCTCAAGAGCATGGTGTGCGCGCCGCATATGCACAGATCCAGCCGGTCTTTCGAGAGTATGAGAGCGACCTCCAGCCGCTCAAGTTTGATGACATTACGGCTGTTTCGCCAGACGAAGCGATCATTCTTGCGATTGGGAAGATCCTTCATGCTGGCCCCGAACTCAGCGCGATTCGGCTCACGAACAACTACGTGAATAGCTTCCTCATAGACGATGCATTGGTGTATCGCCTGCTGAGTCCCGGCGAAACGGGTGGGTCAGAACAGAAGCGTACTGGTGCTGCTTAGTAGGAAACACTGTGACAGTTGGATAGACGGTTGCAGGGCGTTTTTCTACCCCGACGAGATCACTAGTCGGGCCCTCACCGCCCGCTGGGCTCGAAGCTGGCGAGGAGTTTGCCGGCTCGCCAGACGCGCACGGCGCCATCCGATTCGCTGACGGTGAAGGCGATTGATCTCGTGTTGGCGGTGATTCCCGCGGCGGCGGCGTGACGGGCACCGAGACCCGACGGCAGCCCTTCGCTGATGCCCGCCTTGATGCGCGCCCCGGCCGTCTCGATCACCCCGTTGCCGCGAATGATGAACGCGCCATCGAGCGAACTGTACTCCTTGACCGTCTCCGTCATCTTGTCATCGAGGATGTTGCGATGCTTTGCGTCGTAACCCTTGAATGGATTGAGGATCATCTGCTCGGATTGGGTGCGCACGTTCTTGACGTCGCCGACGACCAGCAGCGCGCCGACACGCCGTCCCTCGCGCCCGTGCTGCCCTAGATCAAGCGCCAGCCCCAGCACGCGATGAAACACAGCGCGCTTGATGTGTTCGTCAATGCTCGGCTGATCGGTCGTGTCGAACAGCTCGTACTCAGATCCGATCGTCAGCACCACCACCGAATCGATGAGCGATCGAAAGGGACCGGTGAGAAAAATCACGGTATCGCCCAGATCAATGATCCGGTTGGAGAGCGCGATGATGGCGGCGAGCTTGACCTGTCCGAAGCGATCCAGCGTGACGTTGGGCACGCTGAGGGTGATGGGATTGGATCCGGCCAGCTTCTTGATGCGTTCCAGATCGTGCTCCTCACGGGCGACGAGCACCATCTTTGCCGGCACGGCGTCCAGCTGGGGCAGGGCGTCGATACACGCCACGATCGCCCGGGCATCGCTTACCTGCGCCAGGGTCGCTGCGGATTCCAGCAGCAGTTGTGAAACGCGCGTCGGCTCGCTCATCTTGGATACGATAGGCTGGGAAAAGTCATAGCCGGACACGCCACCGCGGCGCAGCCGGTCTGTAGTAAAGAATCGGATCGAGCGATGAAGGGATCAACCGAAAACCTGCGGTATGAGCGTGGGGTTTGGCTGAGGACGGCCGCCGTGATGGTGGGGGTGGCGGTGATCGGTGTCGGGGCCGTTATTACCGAGTCGGCTTGGGCGGACGAGCCGCAACTGCGGGCCGAGCGCCTGTACAACGCAACGAACCGCCGGGTGATGATGAGCCTCGAAGCGCCCCGCGTAGCGCAGATAAGTCTGGCGCTGATCGAGGCTGGCGGAGCGCTGATCACTGAGCCGGTTTCGATTCGCCCGGGCCGTATCGATCTAGCCGAGCAATTTCCCGCGCTGTGGGAGATTCGGCGCACGAGCTATCTTCAACTGCTGATCGACGGCGAGGCGGTCGGCTCGGCGCTCGTGCTCCAATCGATGCTGTCGCGCATGATTCCGATCACCAAGCAAGGCGCGGTTCGCCCCGGCGGGTCGATTACGACGCGGATCGAAGGTTGGTACGACGAATTGCATCCCCCGGTGCGCCCGGAGGTGACGCCGAGTACGGATTCGGGGGGCGCGAGAGATGGCGAAGCCGCAAGCGGCGATAAGGCGCCGCAATCAGCCAACGACCAACCGCAGCGTCTTTTGACTGGCTTGCGCATCTATCCCGAGCGCGACGTCGTTCTTCATACGAGCAAAGGTGAGATTCGGCTCGCCATGCGTCCCGATCATGCGCCCAACACCGTCTGGAACTTTCTTCAGCTCTGCGACGGTGGGTTCTACGACGGCGTGAGTTTCCATCGGATCGTTCCTTTCTTGCGAAGCGGCGAACCGTTCGTGATACAGGCCGGCGACCCCACCGGCACAGGCAACGGTGGACCGGGGTACTGGCTTCCGATCGAGCCCAGCGAACTGCCGCATGATTTCGGCGTGATCTCCATGGCTCGCGACATGCCCGTCGATTCGGCCGGGAGCCAGTTCTTTATCTGTCTTTCGCGCGCCGGAACCTTGGCGCTCGATGGTCACTATTGCTCGTTCGGCTACGCCGTCGATGGCGCTGAAACGATCCAAACGATCGCGGCGGTTGAGCTGGACGATGTAGCGCGCGGTGTGGCGGTCGATCCGCCCGTCATCCATCTGGCCGAGCTTGTCCCGGCTCCACCGCGAACACCGGGGCAAGGCCGGCCCGACCAACCAATCTTCGCCCAGTCCGACACCATCAAGCCCAGACCGCCGCGCGTCCCCCGTTGAGCCAGCTTTTGGTATGATGCGATCTCTGCACGAACGACCTTACCAATAACCCCGAGTTTCCGTGTATTCGCAACAAACACCGATTCTTCCCATGGAATAACCGCCGATGTCCGACTACCCCAAAGCCGTCATCTCCACATCGCTGGGCGACATGACCGTTGAACTATGGAACGACGTCGCGCCCAATCACGTCGAGAATTTCCTCAAACTCGGCTCGTCCGGCTTCTACAACAACCTCATCTTCCATCGCATCATCCCCGGTTTTATGGTGCAGGGTGGCTGCCCGAAGGGTGACGGCACCGGCGGGCCCGGCTGGAATGTCAACGCCGAGTTCAACGATCGCAAACATCAGGCCGGTACGTTGTCGATGGCTCGCTCGAACGATCCCGACTCAGCCGGCAGCCAGTTCTTTATTTGTCTCACGCGCGAGAAGTGCAGGCATCTGGACGGCAGCTACACCGCTTTCGGACAGGTGATTGACGGTATGGACGTCGTGGAGGCGCTCGGCGATCTCCCGGCGGATCGCGATACGGGCCGGCTCGACGACCCGCCTACCATGACAAGCGTTTCGCCGCTCGACACCTAGCGCTGCGGCATGGTAAAGAAGAGGGATCCCAATCCCGATGGAATCGGGACAGGTGCAATCGGGACGCGTCGCCCGCTACACGGGGATATTTTCGTTCACCACGTCTGTCTCGTCCCGTCCTCTTGCTTGTAGCGTCCGCTATGGCCGAAGCGCCGTCCGCTCATGCGGGATCTGGAACATCGTGGGCAGAATGTAGTTGCGGTCCTCGTATTGATACACTCGACCACTCAGCAGCATCGCCGCTCGCCCGCCTGACCGGTCGGCGTACCGCTCCATCCGCTCCCGCAACAAGCACGGCAGTAAGACCATCGGCGGATCGCCCAGTCCATCGACATCGGCATCGAACGTGAACCACCACGTCCCGCGCGGACCGCGAGACATTCGGCCGCGCCGCGCCACCACCTGCGTTCCCTCTTGGATCAACTCAACTTCTCCAGTCCCGGCGCCTCCGCCGACGGCTGGATTGCGCGCGACCTCGCCCACTGCCTGCTGGAGGTTCCGCAGAATCGCCTCGGCGCTGTCGGCGTCCGATCCTTCGTCCGCCGGCTCTTGCGGCGCTTGCGCCGCAGTCGGCTCGGCGAGACCCACGACATGCGGCGCATGGGTCGGCAGGAAAAAGTTCCGCCCCCGGTACACGAATACCTGACCCGTCGCCTCGAACACCACTTGCTGCCGCGGCATACCCTCGGTGATCCGCCGCATGTCCGCCATCAACTGACACGGAAGCAGCGCGAGTTCATAAGCCGGATGCTTCGGATCCGCCCGATCGATCGTGAATCGCCACCACTTCGTCGCCTCATTGAGGCGCATAGTTCCCCTGACCTCGACAAGGTAGCTCCCTTCTCGCAAGAGGGGACCGACCGGCGTGCTCGGCTTTGTCGTCTCCGCTGCCCCGGCTGACGGCGCCGCACCCTGAGGCGTCTCATCCTGAACAGGCTTCGTTGGAGCTTCTTGAGGCGGTGGGGGGTCGGCGTCCTGCGTCGCGTGCGCAAAATTCGCCGCTATCATCGCCGCTGCGCAACTCATCAGCA
>JAZFYE010000066.1:0-5043 GCA_036475395.1 Phycisphaerales bacterium | reverse complement strand
CTGGAGGCGGGCAAGCACGTCGCCTGTGAGAAACCGTTAGCGGGCACGCTGGACGATGCACGGGCCATGCGCGACGCCGCCCGTAAAGCCGAACGCCGTGGCCTCCAAACGTTCGTCTGGTTCAACTATCGCCGCTGCCCGGCCGTGGCGTTCGCCCATCAACTCGTGCGCAAAGGGAAACTGGGCCGAATCTACCATGTGCGGGCGCAGTATCTGCAGGATTGGGGTGGGCCCGCGACGCCGCTGACATGGCGCTTCGACGCTAGACAGGCGGGCTCCGGCGCGCACGGGGACCTCAACGCTCACATCATCGACATGGCTCGCTTTATCACGGGCGACGAGATCACCGAGGTCAGCGGCGCGGTGCGAGAAACGTTTATCAAGCAGCGGGCAATGGTGGGTTCGACGGGGCGAGGCGCGCGAAGCCGCAAGCGGGTGGGGAAGTCGACGGTTGATGATTGTGTTTTGTTTCTTACACGGTTCAAATCCGGTGCGATTGGATCGTTCGAAGCGACGCGCCTGGCCACCGGTAATCAGAATCGCAACCGAATCGAGATCAACGGGGCCAAGGGCGCGATCAAGTTCGACTTCGAGCGGATGAACGAATTGCGGTGGTGGGACAACACGCTCGAGTCGTCGCTGCGCGGCTGGAGTCGAATCATGTGTACCAACGCCGGCGACCATCCCTATGTGGATGCCTACTGGCCGCCCGCCCACCTCATCGGCTACGAGCACGGGTTCGTGAGTCAGGCGGCGGATATCATCCGGATGATTGCCGGCCGAAAGCCCGTGGTGGCGATGCCTGACTTCGAGGACGCCTATCAGACCCAGCGGGTGCTGCACGCGGCTATTCTTTCGGCACGTGAGCGCCGCGCTGTCAAGATGAATGAAGTAAAATAGGGCTGCCAGTTCTCCTAACCATCCAACAGAGGCGGGCGCACCATGACCCAGAGGTCCTATTCAAACGCACTGACCGGACCAGGCATGATGTTCTTGAGCGCAGCGATCTTCGGATTCTTCGGGTTCATGATGGTCTTCCCTGAGATCGCCTCAACGACCGGAAAACTCATCCCAATGGTGGTGACATTGAAGTGGACGCTGCGCGCAGCCGCGGTGGCGTTTCTTCTCTCAGCCGTGCTTTCGATGGCCAATCCGAGGGCTGGCGAGATCCTCTATGCGGGCGTGAGTTTGATCTCAGCCGGGCTGTTCGCGGTCGTTGCGGTTTGGGACCTCATGACCCCGCAGTATGTATCCGGCGTTCATTGGTTTCTCCTGCTGGTCTTTGCAGCGTGGAACGGCTTTGGATCCTATTCGAGTCTGCGCGAGATTCTGAATGCCCGCAGGATCGCTTCGCGCATCGAGCCGCCGACTCCGCGCTACAATCGCCCCCTGTAGTCGTGCCGGTAACCATGGATCATTTCACGTACCAATTCGGTGAACTGTATTGCGAGTCTCTTGCGGTTGCCGACATTGCCCGGGAGTTCGCCACGCCGTGCTTTGTGTATTCCAAGGCGACGCTGGTCGATCATTACACGCGTCTGGCGGAGGCGTTTGCGCCGCTCGATCCCCTGATCTGCTACTCGATCAAGAGCTGCTCCAACCTCGCGATCTGCCGAACGCTGGCTGGATGCGGGGCGGGGATGGACCTGGTCAGTGGGGGGGAGCTGCATCGGGCCAGGTTGGCCGGGGTCGATCCGGCCCGATGCGTCTATGCCGGGGTGGGGAAGACGGACGCCGAGATCCACGAGTCGCTCGACGCTGGCGTCGGCTGGTTCAACATCGAGTCCGAATCAGAGTTTGAGAATATCAGCGCGATCGCCGCGGCGATGAATCGCACCTGCCGGGCGGCCCTGCGCGTCAATCCTGATGTTGATCCGCATACGCATCGCTACACAACGACGGGCAAGAAGGAGACGAAGTTCGGCGTCGATATCGAGCAGGCCAAGACGGTCTTTGAGCGCTACGGCGGCGATCGGCATTGTGTGCTGATCGGCCTTCACATTCATCTCGGTTCCCCGATCTACTCGGCTGAGCCCTACGTTCAAAGCATCGGGAAAGTGCTGCAACTCATGGACGAGCTTGCCGATCGCGGACACCTCATCGAGATGCTCGACATCGGCGGCGGGTTCGGGGCGGATTATGAATCGGATCAGACACCCCTGGCCAGCGCGTACGCCGCCGAGATCGTTCCGCTGCTTGAGGAACGCGCACGGAACGGTTTGCAGATCATCATCGAGCCGGGACGGACGATCACCGCCAATGCGGGCGTCCTGTTGTTGGAGGTGCTCTATACAAAACCGTCGGGCGACAAGACGTTCGTCATCTGCGACGGGGGCATGAACGTGATGTTGCGGCCATCGCATTACGGGGCGTTCCATTTCATCTGGCCGTGCCGGGTTTCGCCGGAGCACGTGCCGCCGCGCCGGGCCGAGCAGATGGATCTGCCGGGATTGGTCACGACTGATGTCGTGGGACCGATCTGTGAAACGGGCGATTTTCTGGCGATCGATCGGAAGATTCCGCCGGTTGATCGGGGCGATCTCCTGGCCGTCTTTGGGGCCGGGGCCTATGGGATGACCATGAGCAGTCGCTATAACTCGATGCCGCTGCCGGCGGAAGTGATGGTGGACGGAACCTCGGTGACGCTCATACGCCGGCGGGAAACGTACGATGATCTGACTGCACATGAGCTCGACGTGGATACGCCGATCGATGTTCCGACCGGACCAACCACGCAAAGCGCTCGGCCGTGAAGGGCTCATGTGCGGTCAACACTGATGCGAGGAACCTGTCATGATCAAGCGTGAAGCAGACGGTGTTTGGGTCGTTTTGGAAGAGACGATTGCCTCACATCACGATGAGGTCTTCACGTTCTTGACGACCGCAGGCTGTTTGACGCGTTGGTTTCCGGTGGCGGCGAAGGTGGATCTTCGCCGGGGCGGTCGGATCGTTCTGAGCTGGGACAAGGACTTCACGCGCACGACGACGGTGGCGATTCTCGATTACGACGCGGGTGGCGTGATCGTCTGGGACTGGCAGGCGGCGCACTCCGAGCAACATGCGCCGGTCTATTGGACGGTTCGCCCGGACGTGGAGGAAGGCAGTCAGGTTCAGTTGCGCCAAGGCCCGTTCAGGGAAGATGTCGATTCATTGATCACGATGGCGCAGGAGGTGGCGTACTGGCGCTGGTACTTGTGCAATCTGCGCTCGGTGCTCGAATCCTCGCACGACATGCGCAAGGTCCGGCCGTTGTAGAAGAATTTACCGCCGAGGCGCAGAGAACGCAGAGCTGGCATATAAAGCCGCGACCGTTGGTCGCGGTTTTCATTCGAGCGAGCCGGGCCGGTTCACCTCCAAATACGAAGATCGCTCCAGTTCATCCCAGTGATGACATCGGTAATATCACGCGCCCTACACCCTGCGCGACGAGCAGCGCATAGAGCCCCGCGATGAGGTCGTCGGCGAGGATGCCCCAACCGCTGGCAAGGCGCTGGAGTTGGTTCGCCGGCGGGGGCTTGATGATGTCCAAGATGCGGAAGGCGAAAAAAGCCGTGGCGGCGAGCGCGAGGTTGTAAATCCATCCGTCCATCTCGGTCATCGGCCGCCAGGGCAGGAACAGAAGGGCGATACATTGCCCGGCGGTCTCATCGGCCACGACCTGTCCGGGGTCTTTCTTGGCGAAGCATTGTTCCGCTTCAGCGCCGAAGCGCACACACACGATCGAGAAGATCAGCCCAATGAGGACGAGCGAGATATTGACGATCCACTGATCGTGAACGCTCAAACCGTCGGGACCCAGCACCCATATCAGCAACAATGCGAAGGCGACCGGTGGGGTAGAGCCCCAGGTTCCCGAGGCGGGGCGAAGGTAGCCGAGGCCGAACACGGTGATCAACAGGAGACGAACATTCATTCGTCCGCGTCCGGTTGGGTGTGTCGCGTTGCTGCATACACCGCCCGGAGTCCTCGAAGGTAGGGCAGGCCGGACCAGACGGTCACGATCAGCGTCGCGTACATGAGCACGGAACAGACCCACAACGCCCAACGGTTCTCGTGCGGCTTGAACACAATGACCACGAAGAGCGTGGTGGGGATCACGATGGACTGGAGAATCATCTTGGCCTTGCCCGACCATTTGGAGCCGAAGCTGACGCCCATGGACTCGATGACGCCTCGCACGCCGGTGACGAGCAACTCGCGGGTGAGGATGACGACGACCATCCAGGGGTAGACACCGGTGACCATGGTGAAGGAGGCGTCGCTACCCTCGACCCACTCGCGCACGACGAACCGCGGACCGGCCAGGTAGATGAAGGCGCCGAGGATGAGAACTTTGTCGCAGAAGGGGTCCATGAGCCGGCCAAATTGCGAAATGACATCCCATTTGCGGGCCAGATATCCGTCGAAAGCGTCGGTCACGGCGGCCGCGATGAAGATGGCGATGGCGACGCCGGCCCACGCCGTGTTGTGGTCGGGATACCGGTAGGCGTTGAGGGTGGCGAAGAATCCTGCGGCCAGGACCAGGCGGAGCAGGGTCAGCGCGTTGGGCAGGCTTCGACGGATGCGGTCAGGCATGGACGGGTGATCCTACGGGGTCGGCGCGGGACCGCGAAACGGCGCCCTCGCGCCAACATCGGCTCGCCAGCCCGGGGATTGTGAACTGTTGCACACAGTCGGTTGCCAGAAGCCCCTCCCGGCAATATCTTGCCCATCCCTCGTGGATCCGTTCGCCTGGGTCCGGCGGCGGTTTGGCCGGGGTCGGGAGGGCGACGGACGAAAAGCGATCGCGTTGATGGCCTCCTCGATTTTCTACCTTGCGTGTGTTCTGGGCATCGCCACGGCGGCCTTGTATCTGTTGGTTCGCCCCGGTCCGCGCGCCATCAAGCTCGGGGCGACGGTCGTGGGGCTCGGCGCCCTGGGATGGCTGGTGCAGCAGTCCGTCGACATGCTGGGGGGCGACCCTTCGGATCGACCCGGAGTCTTTTTCTTCATTTTCAGCCTGATCGCAGTCGCCTCGGCGGTTCGGATGATCACCCACAGCCG
>JAZFYE010000065.1:0-11180 GCA_036475395.1 Phycisphaerales bacterium | reverse complement strand
CGAAGGCCCCGATGCCGCCATGCTTTCCAGCACGCTCGTGGAAGGGGCGTTCCCTCCGTTCGACGACGTAATCCCCAAGGACCAGGACAAGAAGGTCACGTTCGACACCGCAACGCTCTCCAGCGCGATCCGACGCGCCGCCCTCCTCACCAATGAAGAGTCTAAAGGGGTCCGCTTGAACTTCGCTGGCGACAAGCTCACGCTCAGCAGCCGGGCGCCGGAGATGGGCGAGGCCACCGTCGAGCTCAAGCTCGACGACTATCAGGGCGAACCGCTCGAGATCGGCTTCAATCCCAGCTTCATCACCGACGCCCTCGGGGTCATGGACGGCGGCAAGGTCACCATCGAGCTCAAGGCCCCGAACAAGCCGGGCGTGCTCAAGACTGACGGCGAGTTCACCTACGTCATCATGCCGGTCAACCTTCAATAAACGGCCTCGCCGATGGCGCCACCAAAAAAGCCCGGATCGGGCTTCTTTCGTTCTTCCAACTGCGCTGAGCTGCGCTCGCACCTACCGGGAGTAGTTGATCGTGCAGCCGTACGGCTTCGTCGAGTCCGGCGTCAACGTTTCCCCCTCGACAGCCTGCTTCACCGCGTTCACCACATAGTTGGTGATCTCGTCCGGACGCTTGTTTAGGAGACCGTTGTCGTCGATCGCCCCCTTGTACCGAAGCACGCCTTCTTTATCGATCACGAACATGTGCGGCGTTCGGCGGGCATCATAGAGACGACCGACGTTCCCGCTCTCGTCCAGCAGGATCGGGTACTTCAGGTCGTACTTCGAGATCCACATATTATTCGCCTGCGCCGTGGTCCCGGGCGTCGTGTTGATAGCCAACCACGCCACGCCCTTGTCCAATTGCTTCACCTTCTTGTACGCGCCCTGCATGGCCTTCGTCTGGTAACAGTGCCTGACGTAGGGGCACTCCGGATTGATCCACTCAATGACGACGATCCGGCCCTTATAGTCCGACAGGCTTCGCTCCTGGCCGTTCGTGTCGGTCAAGGTGAAGTTCGGCGCCTTCTCGCCAATTTTCGCGTTGCCTTGGTCCAACGTGCCGGCGGTCATGCCGAGCGCCGCCGCGATCAACCCCATCAGCCCCAATACGCTCGTTCGTCGTGTCATAGCTCAGGCTCCGTTTGAGTGCAGCATACCACTACTTTTTCTCTGGCCGCGAGATCGAGAAATCCTGCGGGCGATCATCATTCGAGAACTCAACCTCAAAATCGTAGGACGGATCGTCGTCGTCGAGGCCGAGCCCAACCAGACCGCTCAGCACGACCCGCTTGCCCAGCGTGTTTCGACGGTTGATTTGAACGGCGACTTCCACGCGAAACCGATCTGCCTCGACGGTGACGTCCGGATCACCGTAGGAGACGCCGGGCGTCGCGCCGGGGAAGAACGTCAACGCTTGTCGTCCCATCGCAGGGCCGGTGATGGTCAGCATCGTGCCGTCGAAGTCGGCCGAACCGCCCGCGGCCTTGGCCAGCGGCTCCGGAAGCCGCCTCTTGAGTCTCGCCAGGACGGGATCAGGCGCCGAGACAGGTACGGGATCGGTCTGCGAATCGGCGCTGGCCGTCCTTACTTCCACGCTCCACCGGCCGCGACCCAGCAGACATACCGCCTTGCACACCGCCCAGTGGATGTCGGTCCGGATCGTCACCCTTCCGTCCATGAGGTCATCAGGCGCTGTAATCGGCACGAACAGCGCCGCTTGGTTCTCGTAGACATACGTCGGCCCGATCGGCGACTGAACGACGATGGGGCGAGGCCAACGCACCTCGCCGACCTCAAACCCCTTTGGTACTTCGATGGCAAGGGCCGGCGGCGGCGCGCCTTCGCCTGGATTCTTCCAATACATGTGCCATTGCGGCTCGATATCGAAGATCACGGCGAGATGAAACGTCTGACCGGGGGCGATCGACACCACGTCCGCGACCGTCCGCACCGCCACCAGCTCCTCGGCTGTCTTGTGGCCCGCGCCCTGTCCCAGCGGATTCTGCCTATAGGCCGCCGAGCCGACCGCGAGCACCAGTCCGCCCAGCACACCTCCACCAAGCCAACTTCTCCTCGGTCCGATGTAACGCACCGCTGCTCCCTCAGCAAGAATCTCGGGCGTCCCGGCAGCCCCCCAAGACCGCTACCCTCATTCCAACTGTATAGAGACGGCTCACGCCGTTCCCATTCCATCACCGCCACCGTTTCGGCCCGCCGTTGTAGACTACAAACGGGCCCTCTCGGTTCCCTATTCCCCCTGGAAGAATGCGACCGGCCCCGCGGGCGTCCGAACCGCAGCACCCGATCCGGTCAATCGGCCCCCAGGGCAACGCCTTCGTACGTGGGATGGATGGAGTTCACACCATGACCTTCTCGACAGTTCGCCCGGCTGGCACCGCCGTTGCCGTCATCGCCGCAACCCTGGCCGTCCTCAGTTGCACGAACAAGACCAGCGATCGCGACCTGGTCCTGGTCAATCCGATCGACGCTCAGGAATTGGTCCAAGGCCAGGCGAAGCTGCTGGGCCTGGGCGGAACCACGACCGGGACGTATGTCGATCCCCGCCGCGAGCGTGACTTTCGCCTCGGCCACATCCCCGGGGCCATCAGCCTGCCCTTCCAGCACCTCGCCGACAACAAAAGCAGGCTCAACGGCTACGACGTGCTCATCGTCTACGGCGACGACTACAACGATCCCAAGGCCAACGCCATGAGCAAGCGCCTGCTGGAGCTCGGTTTCTCCGACGTGCGAACGCTGCGGGGCGGGCTGCGGGCGTGGACCTTGGCGGGGTACGCCCTCGACACCGCAAGCGAAGACCCCTGATCGCAAGCGCGCACAAACAAGACGCAAGGCCGCGGACAAGCTGGCGCGCGCAACCGTCAAAAACAAAAACAACGACGATCGACGACCATCGTTTGCGTACGCGTAATCGAGCGTCGGCTCGCTGGGCGCGCGCCGTTATGGTCGCGCGGTCATCTGGGCGCGCAAAAATCGTTCCGCGCCGCGCGCTAAAACTCGTTATCCGAGCTTATCTCGGCTTAACTTTGCTTAACTTTCGTGAGCCGAGCGTTCGCGACGCTTAACTTTGGTTGTTTTGGACCACGCCTGCGCGCGCCGGACGGTTTGCGCGCGCAAATCGCGCCGCGCTGACAACTGATTATGCCGAGGCGAGAAAGGGACTCGCCCCTCAGCTGCAGAGGCGAAGAAACCACAGATAGACACAGATGGGTGGGTAGGAGGCGGGAGTTGGGATTCAGGAGTCAGGGATTGAGGGCCGCGTGCTCGGCAACGAACGTACTGACGCCCACGGATAGCAATCCGTGGGCTTCTTGACGGCCCGGGGCATCGTGGCATCATGGCATCGTGGGATCGTGGGGGAAGAAGAAGGTATCAGGCATTAAGCCATGATTCCACGATGCCATGATGCCTCTGTATTCGACGCGCTCGCCTGCGGCTCGCGGCTAAACGGCACCGCTGCGCAACGGACAGGCGCTCGTGCTTGGGAGAATCCACGGGTTATCCCAATGAAATCGGGACGGCTATCTCGATGCCATGATGCCATCCTCACGGACACGGCCCCCAGTTGACGAGGAGGGCGAGGAGGTCGGACGCGCCGACGTTGCCGTCGCCGTCAAAGTCGGCGGGGCGGCTACCCCCAATTCACGAGGAGGATGAGCAGATCGGCAGCGCTGACATTGCCGTCTCCATTGAGATCGGCCTGACATCCGGCACAAGGCCCCCAGGTGGCGAGCAGAATGAGCAGGTCGCCGCTCCCCACGATCCCGTTTCCGTCGACATCGCCGAGGAGCTCGGGGCCGACGTGCACGAACGGCGCAACCGAGGGAACGTCGTTCCCGTTGAGGATGAAGAGCATGTAGTAGCCCGGAGGTGCGTGGTTGCCGTTGAGCGGGCCGACCAGACGGAGCGACGCGTCTCCCGTCACCTCGAACTCCAAGCCGAGGTAGCGCTGCGAGGAGTTGACCGAGTGGGTCGTGCTGGCCGGCGCGATGAGGGCCACCGAGGTGATCTCCCCCGCCTCGGGCGTCGCGAGTGAGAAGGGCTGGTCGTAGCCGATCCGCCCCGGTACCGCGGCAATCTGGGGCCGGGGCCCGCGGAAGAGATACCACGGCACGTAGATCTCGCCCCAGAAGGCGCTCTCCCCTTCGTCCTGGCCGGCGGAGAGCACCCGCCCGTCGGGGAGCAGCACCGCAGTGGAGTGGTACATCCGCGAAAAACCCTGCGCAGGCAGGAGCCCCCAGGTCTCGGTCTCCGGATCAAACCGCTCGGCGAAGTTGATGGGGTGGCCGTAGGGACCGTCCTGGCCGCCGCCGATGAGCACGACCTTTCGATCGGGCAGAATGACCGCGTTGCCGCGGGCACGGGCAACGTTCAGTGAACCGGTGAACCGCCACTGCGGGTTAGCCTCGGAGAGGTCGATGATCTCGCAGGTGTTGGTGACGCCGTTCACGAAATCGTCGCCTCCAATCGCCAGCACCTGATCGGTGCGCCCGGGAATCAGCACGCTCGTCCCCTCGCCGCGCCAGCCGAAGTTGCTGAAGTCGACGAACTCCCACTGAAGCGCCTCGAAGTCGAAGGTGTAGGTGATGTCCTCCTGCCCCACGTGGACGAGTTTGCCGGACGTCAACAGGTGCATGCGGGGATAAAGGGCTAGGAAGCGCATGCCTTCCGGGATGATGTCGATGCCCACCCCGGGGGTGAAGACCTCCATCATCGGGTTGAGGCCGCAGGTCAGGTTGATCCCGGAAAGGATGACCGTCCGTCCATCCCCGAGGGCCAGGTTGGCCGGATACCAGCGGCCGTCGGCCATCAGACCGCCGACCGTCCACGTGCCGGCAAAGGGATTGAAGTAGTGCGTCACCCTCCGCCCCTGAGGCACCTGCGGGCACAATTGGTTGTGGTTGTTGCCGCCGGTCATGAGCAGAGACCCGTTGGGCAGATGTGAAAGGCCACCGCAGAAAATGTCGGTGCTCAGGTCCACCGGCGTGAACTCGCCGGTCGTCGGGTTCCAGAGCCGAGCCCGCGAACCGCTGTCGTCCATCGGGTATGAATAGTGCAACACCTCGCCTGTGGGCAAGACCGCCGCGTGGATCGCGATCACCTCCCACGGCTGAGGCGGCAGCCATAAACCCACTTCCGCCGGGTCGTCGCCGGCCGAGGCCACAGCACCCAGCGACAAAGCAACAGAAACACCCCCCAGCCTGAGAATCGCTCGACTCGCAATGGACATGGCATTTCTCCTGTTGTTGGCGATGTCACCTCACGCCGCTGCCCCCTGTCGTCACACGCCGAACCAGCGTCCAGCGTCCAGTAGACTGACATTGCCCATATGTCCTCCGCCCGACTGCAGCGCCGGGCCATTCGAGCACCAGAATAACGCTCCCCCTCCGGATTCTAAGCCTCGATGGCGACTTGCGTCCAGGGACGGCGTCGAGAGGCCCTGTCGGGCCGCTTGGGCAGGGGTGGGGACAGATTGACAGCGGGCCCGGTCGCCGGGACGCGGCGACTCGTTGCTGATGCCTTAAGGCCTTCTTTACGGACACGGCCCCCAGTTGACGAGGAGGGCGAGGAGGTCGGACGCGCCGACGGTGCCGTCGCCGTCGAAGTCGGCGGGGCAGCCTTTGCACGGGCCCCAACTTACCAATAGTGCAAGCAGATCGGACGCGCCGACGGAGCCGCTGTCATCGAGGTCCCAGAGGCAGCAGTCTGTCGTCCCTTCTTGGAACTCGTAGGAACCCATGTCCACGATTGGGCAGTCTCCCAAGCCGGTGTCCGGCGTGTTGGTATCTTCGATGAAACGCGGATTGCCGTCGAGATCGGTCACAACGCCCTTCGGCACGGCCGTGTTGTCGGCGGCGTCGATGCACGGGGAACCAAATGAAAGGCGGTAGTCGCCGTTATCCGGATCGACGAACAACGGGTCATCGTCGATGTTCATATCCATTGGGAAACCCCAACCGCCCTCGACATCACTGTACTTCGCGGTTACTACCCCGACACTATCCTCGATCTGCTTTGGGATGCCTGCGGCGAGGTTACCCCAGAGGATGCAGTTGGTCAGATTGACCGCGCCGGCCCCTACCTCTGTGAAGATGGCACCGCCTCCTGATAAACTATCTACTGAGTTATCGGCCAGCGTACAGTTGATGAATGTGAGCGTCCCAGCCCCACCGGGATTGATCGCGCCTCCCTCGATCTGTGAAGCATTACTTCTGAACAGGCAATTGACGAACGTTCCGCCAGCAGTCCCACCTTCAGTATGGATCGCCCCGGCCTCCCTACCAGTGTTTCCGATAAAGGACGTATTGACCACCATAGGGTCCGAAGCGCCTGCGATGTTCATGGCGCCGCCGCCGTGGCCGGGCGCCGAATTTTCAACGAAGGTGACGCGAACGACAGCCGCGCTGGCGTTCACGATACACATCCCGGCGCCAACGGCGTTGAATCCTGCTCCATCGGCGAGCCCATCGGTAATTGTAAATCCGTCAATGCGGACGCTGTCATCTACGCCGTCGGCCGTCACGACGTGATAGGCCTTTGGGAGGCCCTCCAGCGACGGGTCGCACAGCTGTAGGGCGAGGTCCGCGCAAGTTTGGTCCCACTCCACGATGCAGCAGAAAGCGTCCTGCTCGCAGAGGAGCGCGCAGCAGTCACCGTCCTCGCAGCCGGGTGTGCCGTTGTCTCGGAAGCAACTGCCGGAACCCGGTTCCCCGCAGGTGCCGCAAACAATGTTCGCAAAGATTGCGCAGGCCTCGTCCCATTGATCATTGCAACACTCCGGGTCCGCGGCGCAGACGATTCCGCAGCAGGCCGCATCTTCGCAGCCGGGCGTGCCGTTGGCTTCGAAGCAGTCGCCGGAACCCGGTTCCCCACAGAGGCCACAAATCTGAGTAGCGAGGTCGGCACACTCTTGGTCCCACGCCGTAAGGCAACAGCTGGAGTCAATTCCACAAACCATGCTGCAGCAAGCAGCGTCATCGCAGCCCGGCGTGAAGTTCGCCACGAAGCAGTCCCCGGATCCCTGGTCCCCGCATGAGCCGCAGACGGTGAACGCCAAGTCCGCACACGCTTGGTCCCACGCCACTTCGCAGCAATCAGGATCCACAGTGCATACGGCCAAGCAGCACTCTGCGTTCTTACACCCGGGCGTACCGTTGGGTTGGAAGCAGTTGCCGGCGTTGAGGGCGCCACATTCGAGGAGTCCGAGGACTCCGCTGAGCACCGTCTCATACAGCGCCGGGTCGCGGTCCTCGAGGTCACCTCCGCCGGGCGGAAACCCCCCCAGCAGTTGGACGTTGTCGAAATCCAAGAGAAATGTCGAGTCCCGGTCGGCGGTGCCGTTTGGCTTCGCGGCGTCCCGATCCGGCAGGTAGGGATTGCTCGGGTCCGTCGCCGCGACCCAGAGACGGACGGTGGTGTCTGGAGGAGGGTCTGCCGCGTCCGCCAGGGCGTCCTGAAGGTATTTGTAAGCGTTCAGCCCCCAACCTGACCCGTCACCGTTTGGTGAACCATTGTCGCCGTCGACGCGAAGATCTAGAAACTGACCGAACGCCGTGCGTGGGCGAAACGGCGGGCAGGCCGCGGCGGTGTTGCTGATCTTCTGAGGCGCCCGCACCCCGCCGGGCCCGCCAGGGCCGGCCGTGGACGGCTGAGCATGGGCGCTACTCACCAGGACGCCGATCGTCATCATCATCGCGAATCGCATGGATATTCTCCTCCGATCAGGCCGGGCGCGTGCACACCCGGCGTTCCTGAACCCGTGTCCCCTATCAGCCCCGGGCCCGGTCACACCGGCCGAACGGCGCCGCCACGGATATATATGCCGGTTTTGACGAAATCTTGCGCGACTTTTGTTTTTTTTTTTTAGGTGAGCCAGTGGAGCCCCGCGACCCGCCCGGAGCAGTGATCGACCGTCGCCGCAGTGATCCGGCAGGCTCGAAGCCTGCCTTACACCTGCGGCGGATGGTCGAACCCTCGCCATTGAGGCTCGGGCTCGACTGGGCGGCGAGACGCCGCGGCTCTGAAACCTGCTTGCGGCTGCCACTGACAGCGAATCCCGGCGCGCCGCGAGTGACGACTGACTGTCTTTGGAAGACACCCGTGGGCTCAGAACGCGGCGGCTCGTGGATCTACCCGCCGCGCCTGATCGTCGACTTCCCTTGGGTCGTCAGATCCGGCTCGGAAGGGGGCTGAGGGCGGTCTCGGAGGACCAGCGGCCCAAATGGGGTGGATTTTGCAGTGATTAGAGCTTGCCTCTGGGGTGTGGGCGGATTATCTTGCTCTAGGCCGTCTGACTCGGACGGTTGCGGCGCTCTTGGTGCATCTACAGGCTGAATTATCGCCCATCGGCCTGGTCGAGCCTCGACGAGACCAGAGGAGCGTTGCGTTCGGGGGGTGCCGGGGCATCCGAGGCGTCCGGGGCGTCCGGGGGTCCGGGGCGTTTTTGAGGAATGCAGCGCTGTCGCCCCGACCCGCGGAGCGTCACCCGAAGTAACTCGTAAGAAAGGAAGTACCCAGATGCGTCACACACGGTTTCCTACGCTGGCAGCGATGGTCTGTACATGCGCGGTGAGCGGGAGCGCGTTCGCCCAGGTCGATCTCACGGGGGGGAAAGCCACCACCGGGGCGGGTATTGAGGCGCTGACAACAGTGCGAGTAGCGGGCAACCTGGATCACGTCGTCTTCGCCACCCACGCGCCTAATGACTACACCCGTCTTTTCATCGTGGAGAAACAGGGGCGCATCAAGATCGTCAACCTCAAGACGGGCGTTTTGAATGCCACGCTGTTCCTGAATATTGACGGCCTGGTCGGTGGCGGCACCAGCACCAACAACGAACAGGGCTTACTGGGTTTGGCGTTCCACCCGGATTATCAGAAGAACGGGTTCTTTTACGTCGACTACACCAAGAACTCTGACGGCCAGGGCCAAGAGGACACCGTTATCGCCCGCTACGAGGTCGATCCGAACGATCCCGATGTCGCTCTGCCCGGCTCGGCTCTGATCCTCCTGACGTTCGACCAGCCGTTCGGCAACCACAACGGCGGTTGGCTCGGCTTCGGGCCCAACGACGGGTTCCTGCACATCTCCACGGGTGACGGCGGCAGTGGCGGCGACCCGGGGAATCGGGCACAGGACATCACCAACCAACGGCTGGGCAAGATGCTGCGCATCGACGTCGATGGCGACGACGGGCCGGGCGGTAATTACGGGATTCCCCCGGACAACCCGTTCGTGGACAAGGTGGGCGATGATGAGATCTGGGCCTATGGGCTGCGCAACCCCTGGCGGTCGAGCTTCGATCGCGAAACCGGCGATCTGTACATCGCCGACGTCGGCCAGTTCAGTTGGGAAGAGATCAGTTTTCAACCGGCCGACAGCACCGGCGGCGAGAACTACGGCTGGCGCTGCTATGAAGGCAATCACCCATTCAACCTCGGCGGGTGCCCGGGTCCGGAAACGATGGTCTTTCCGATCCACGAGTACAACCACTCTTCGGGCTTCTCCATCACCGGCGGGTATGTGTATCGCGGTTGCGCCATCCCGACGCTGGACGGGACGTATTTCTTCGCCGACTACGTGTTCCAGCGCCTCTGGAGCTTCACCTACGACGGCAACAATGTACTGAACTTCACGGCCCGGATCGGGGAGCTGTCGCCTTCGACCGATGGGTTCACAATCAACCAGATTTCGGCGTTCGGCGAGGACACGAGGGGCGAGCTGTACATCGTCGATCAAGGCAGCGGGGCCAGCGGGCAGGTCTTCAAGATTATCCCGGTCGATCCCACGATCTCGCCGGCGGACCTGAACTGCGACGGTGTGGTCGGGGCCAGCGACCTGCTGACCCTGCTCGTCAGTTGGGGCCCCTGCGACGGCTGCCTGGCCGACCTCGATGGGGATCATGTCGTCGGCGCGTCGGATCTACTTACCCTACTCGTCAATTGGGGTTGATAAAGAAGGCACCAAGGCATCGCGGTATCATGGCATCAAAGAGAGGCTTGAGTCTTGGGAGGGGCGGCGTACAATCGAATCAGTCGGCGTAAGGCAGGCGAGAGACGCCGTGCTCGTGCTCGATAATTTATAGAGGCACGCTCCGGTCAACGAAGACCCGGATGGTCGAGATCCATTCGCCGCCGCCACGGAGATACCGCCATGGTGAGGCCGGGCGACATCACGATTCTGCTGAGGCAAGTGGAGGTCGGCCGAGCGGGCGCGCTCGACGACTTGATGGAGCTGGTGTACCGGGACCTGGAGGGTATTGCTCTTTCGCACCTGAGTCGGCGGTTCGGGCAAAGGGCGAACGTGGTGACGATGGAGCCGGCCGCGTTGGTCAACGAGACGTTTCTGCGGTTGATCAAACAGCGCAAGACGTACGACAACCGCGGGCAGTTTTTCGCGGTGGCGACCAAGGTGATGCTTCGGGTGTTGGTGGACTATCAGCGTCAACGGCTGGCGGCAAGGCGAGGCGGAGGGCGGAAACGAATCACGCTGTTCTTGGACGGTCGGCCGAGCCCCGAGCGCGGACCCGGCACGGCGACGCAAATCGAGATCGAGTGCCTCGTCAAGGCCCTGGAGCGGTTGGAGGCTTTGGATCCCCGGCAGGCGGAGGTGGTGAAGATGCGCGTGGTGTGGGGACTGGACATTCAAGAGATTGCAGAAGCGCTCGGCCTGTCGCGCTCGACCGTGAAGCGGGATTGGCGCTTCGCCAAGGCCTGGCTCATGGACGAGACGTCGCGGACGGAGCAGGGAAAACCGGGGATCGGCGTGACGAGCTCGCCATAGAGAAATCTGGATCGGCGTGACCCTTCGGACCGCCGCATGCCGCGTGTTGATCGGTCATGACGAACGCGGCCTGTATAGTGGAGGTCAATTCCGGGAACAGTCGCTTCTGTAGGAGGTCGGGCATGGACCGGGCGGGATTCAAGCGTGCACGTGAGTTATTCGACGGGGCATTGGAGCGTTCAGGTGATGAGCGTCACGCGTTTGTCAAGGATGCCTGCGGCTCGGACCAGGGTCTTCTAGAACAAGTGGAACGGTTGCTTCGTTTCGCGGAGCGAGAGGAAGATCAGGTTCGCGCGGGCAAAAAGGCGGCGCCGTTGACTGGCGCAAGCCCCGATCGTAAGCCTGCACCGACGACGCCTCCTGGAGTTTCCGTCGGCATGCT
>JAZFYE010000064.1:0-3677 GCA_036475395.1 Phycisphaerales bacterium | reverse complement strand
GTCGGCTCGACGATGGGAAGCCCAGCCCCGATCCCGGCGGCCATCGGCTCCTCGACCAGGTAGACGCGTCGGGCCCCGGCGCGCTCAGCCGAATCCAGCACCGCCCGCTTCTCCACCGCGGTAATGCCCGACGGCACCGCGATCACCACTCTGGGCCCGAAGATACGGCTTCGCCCATTCACCTTCCGGATGAAATAGCTCAGCATCGCTTCGGTGATCTCGAAGTCGCTGATCACCCCGTCCTTCAGCGGACGGATCGCGCTGATGGAGCCCGGCGTCTTGCCCAGCATCTCTTTGGCCGACCAGCCGACCGCGTTGCCGTTGTTCAGTACCCGGCTTGTGCCGCGCTTGACCGCGACCACCGACGGTTCATTCAGGACGATCCCCTCGCCTCGGACACAGACCAGGGTGTTACAGGTTCCCAGGTCGATGCCCATGTCCACGCTGAACCACCCGAGGAGGTTCTCAAACACTGACGGCAACTCCATTTGCCTAATACGTCGGCGGCGAATAACCGCCGATTACATGCTCCGCACGGCTTGCTCATCGACCAACCGCCGAATCTTGCGCCAATGATACGAAAACGCCGCCTGTTGTGGGCGCTCGGCGTCGATTGGTCTGATGTTGTGGACGGCGAGGTGGTGTAGGCGTCTGGCGGCTATCGACTGTCGACTAGCTTGAACATACCGCCGGAGGAATTGCCATCGCTGGAGTGCTCGGCGTTTCGCGAGGCCATCAGGATCACGCCAGCCACAAGGACGATGACGGCGACGGACAGCAGTCCGGTATAGACATTCAGATCCCCGCCCTTTCGCCGAACTGAAGCATCAAACTGACTCATGAATCGACTCCCTGAACGCCTGATGTATCAACCAGCCCCAGACCGGGCCAGCACACGGTCGCCCGGCTGAACCTCGCCGCGGCTGTCCGTGTCCTCCAGCTCGATCACGCCGGTCGAGCGGTTGATGTCCACGGCGATGATCCTCAGGTTGGCCAGGAAGTTGCCGCCCCGGGCCACCATCATGACCCAGCCTTCCTCCACCCCGTCGCGGGACCCGGCGTTGATCTCGGCCAGGGTCTGATCGGCGCCGCGGCGCACGTTGACGACGGTGGCGTCGAGATTACGGACCGGCGGCGCGATCAGCCCGCCCTCCAACTTGCCGTATTTTTCTTCGAAGATCCTCGCAGTATTGACGGCCTGGGCGAGCTCTTCGCGCAGTTGTTGAAGCTCTTCCTGTACCGCCCGACGGGCGGCGACGGCAACCTGGAGTTGCGCGCTGACATCTCGCAGGGCCTCGTCGAGCTGAACCACGCGCTTGGCGTCCTGCATGGCGTCCTGGCGAAGCGTCCGCAGCTCGTTGACGAGGCTCTCGGTGAGCTCTTGTCCAGCTTTGGCGCTGGAGGCCAGGACAGCCAGCTTCGCGTCAATGTTCGCCTGCAGCTTCTCGCTGCTGGCCAAGGCCGCCTCCAACTGCCGAACCTTCGCATTGGCGTCGTGCAGATCCTGCGTGAGCTGGGTCTTGCCTAGGCTCAGCTCCCGGAGTTCGAGGTCCTTGCGGGCCAGGTCCGAGCTGGACGCGATCTGCTCCTGTTGGAGCAGCCTGTTGGCGGTCGCCGCCGCGGATCGCTCTTGCTGGTACTGCGTTCGGTAGGAATTCTCGTTGTGGGCATACACCACGACCAGCGGCACGAGCAGCACCGCCAGCATCGACACGAGTACGATGAAGATCTTCGTCAGGACATGCACGATCGGTATCCTCGCTTTTCAGGCCGTGGTAGTCGGCATCCACGTTCTAGGAAGGAGCGACTCCTGCCGGCGACCGGTTCTTCCACGTGGAGGCGCACATCGCAGGACGATGGCCCCGCTGCCGCCCTCCGCGCACAAACGAACAACGGCAAACCTTCCTTGTACCTTGAGGCACGATTCGTGTCAATAGTTCGGGCGGTTCCTGACAACCTTGTCTAAAGTCCGATCCACGCGGAGAATCGCCCCTGCCGCCGCGACCTGGACCAGCGGGTTGGGGTCCTCCAGCAGCGAGGCCAGAGTGGGATAGACGGTCGCATCACCCAGCTCGCCGAGCGTGGACGCCGCCTGAGCACGAAGCTGGTATTGGTCGCTTCCAATATAGGCCATGGGAACCTCAATCGGCGCGAATCTGGGGCTGATCTGGGCCATGGCCCAGGTGGCGGCCATTCGGATCTCGGCCGAGCGCTGGAACTGCCCCGTCGCGCGGGCGAGGTTGCTGAGGTCCGGGATCGCCTGTTGATCCCGTAGCCGGCCGGTGAGCATGCACGCCAGGGCGGCGAGCTCGCCCTGCTCCGGCGGAGCAAACAGAGCGGCCCGGATCACGCTGATCTCCTCCTGCTGGCCCAGCTTCACCAGCGCCTCGGCGAATTGAAGGTTCACGAGCTTGGTCCTGGCCAGCGGCACGTGGTGCACACCCCCGCGAACGGCCTCCCGGAGCATCGCTGCGGCCGAGGTATCGCCCAGCTCCCCGAGCACCATCGCCGCATTGGCCCGCACCTCCGGATCGTGGCTCACGATCATCTCGGCCAGCGGGTTCAGGTCCGCGCGATGGCCGCAGCGGCGCAGGGCAAAGATCGCCGCCGCCTGCACCGACAACGACTCATCTCGCAACAGGGGCTCCGTCAAATGAGCGAGCGGCTTGAGCTGCAACTGCCCGATCGACATCGTCGCGATGAACCGCACGGCGCGATTCTGGTCCACCAGTCCGCGGCGCAGGAGCGGCTCCATCTCATCCGGCGCCGCTTGCATCGCCTCCAGCGCGTTGGCCCTCAGGAGTGGGTAGGTGGAGTCGTAAGCTTGCACAAGCAACTCGATCGAGGCCTCACGAAGACCAGCCGGAGTGGGATCGGCGGCGACGGCCGGACTGACCGCCAGGACCGGGGCAACGACCAACGGAGACTGCACCGACGCCGACTTCGTGCTCCACGGCTGGCTCGTGACCTCCTCACATCCGCCAAACATCAGCAGCAGGGACACGGCCGGGATCGAACGCACAAGTAACCTGTTCATGATTCGGGTTCCTTTGCCCCAAGGAAGATGGCCGACCCGCCGAGAACGAACGTGCCGATCAGGCAGAGCCAAGCCCATACATCGCCCAGCCGTCCGTAGAGGGTACTGCGCGAGTCGAGCAGAGGTTCGGCGAGCAGTGTGCCCTGGGTCCGCGCAGCTCCGTATCGACCTTCGCCGATCTGATCGATGAGTTTTCCGCGGGAGTCGATGACCACGCTGAGCCCCGTGTTTGCGGCCCGAACCATGGGGACGCGGTTCTCCACGCACCGAAAACGGGCGATCTGGACGTGCTGGCGGCGGCCGGAGGCAGACACGCCGAACCACCCATCGTTGCTGAGATTGACTAACACCTCAGCGGTCTTCGCTCCGTTGGTGTAGACCATCTTCCGGCACAGCCAGGCCACGGTGTCCTCGAAACAGATCGGTGTGGCCAGGCGCAGCGTCTGGTCATTCCAATCCAGGCGCAGCCGTTTGATCTGTGGATTGCTGTCGAGGTTGAACCGCATGCCCTCGGCGCCCAGGGCCAGCAGCCGTTGCTCGAGCCACGGCCAGGCGGAGATATATGGCATCGTTTCGCCGAACGGCGTCAGGAAGTGTTTGTCGTAGCGCTGATACGGTGGATCGCCATCGACCAGATACG
>JAZFYE010000063.1:0-17734 GCA_036475395.1 Phycisphaerales bacterium | reverse complement strand
CCTACAACCTCGGCATTATCCGGTCCGACGACATGGGCGACACCTGGACGAATCCGCAGGGCCTCGGCTCCGGAATCGGATTTCTGCCCAGAGTGGGGCCAAACGGCGAAGTTTATGTTGCCTACTGGGACTTCGGCGCCGGTGTGAAGCTCAAGCGCAGCCTCGATGGCGGGCCCTTCACGACCCATACGATCGCCACGCGCATGGATGTGTGGGGCACGCAAGACGGCTCGCGGTTCCCCGGCAACTTTCGTGTACCGTCATTGAACTACCTCGATGTCGATATGAATGACGGTACGCTGTATGCCGTATATTTCGATACGACCAACATCGTCGACGGCAACCGCAACGTCGATCTGTACTTCAACAAGTCGACGGATCAAGGGACGACTTGGACCACCCCAGTCGTTATCAATGGCGATAACGATCCGCCCGGCGACCAGTTCTTCTCCTGGATCGAGGTCGACGACCATGGACGAATCCATATCGTCTTCCTCGATTCTCGCAACACGATTCAGAACGATAACGTCTTCAACGGCATGTTCGACGCCTACTACACCTACAGCGATGACGGCGGCGATACCTGGCACGAGTTCCGCCTCACGCCGAACTCCTGGAATAGCGCATTGAGTTCCGGAGGAAATTTTATCGGCGATTACCTCGGGATGGCTGTCGCCGGTGAGCGCGTCTACCCGATCTATCTCGACACCAGCAACGGCGATGCGGATACCTACACGAACGTGATCGTCTTTTCGCGGCTCGGCGACATCGATGGCGACGGGACCGTGGGCACGAGCGATCTGCTGATTCTCCTGGCCAGTTGGGGCCCCTGCGACGATTGCGCTGACTGCCCTGCCGACATCGACGGCAACTGCACCGTCGGCGCGACCGATCTGCTCATCCTCTTGGTCAACTGGGGTTAGGAAGAAGGCACCGAGGCGCCGAGGCGCCGAGGCACCGAGACATCGGGGCATCGCGACATCTTGGCGCCCCAAGACGTGGAGGCTTGAACGCTTCAAGGATTGAGCGATGAGCCTGCGGGGCTACGGCCCGGGGTGGATGGTTCGCGGCCCCTTGCCGGCCTTCTTCTCATAACGCCCATCGCCGGCGCGCTCGTACTTCGTGAAGCCGATCCGATCGAGATTGTCGTTGCTCAGCATCTGTTTCGTGCCGTGCTCGGACCACCGGCCGGGGATGATCGGCGGCTGAATGACGCGCCGAACCGGCTGGCCCGTCTCGGGGTGCTCCGTCAGCGGCGGGTCGGTCATCTTCTGAAACGCCTCAAACGTCTCGCCTTCCGAGCCGTCGTCATTGATGACCTGATATACGTAGGTGGGCATCGCAATAGACCCCGCGTGGTTCCCTAATCATAGCCTGCCGTAACCGCAAACTGCACCCGAGGAGTCTTCGGCTGTTCTGGGGCCGCAGCTCAGATAGAAAGCGGGCCGCCCGTGTTTCGAGCGGCCCGTTCGACTTGGGTCTGATGTTGTTTGACGCGAGTCAGGCGCGACGACGACGTCGAGCACCGAGTGCACCAAGACCGAGCAGCGCCAATCCGGCGGGCCCGGGAATGATCGTGATGTTGTCAAACTGATGGAACGGCGCTTCCTGTACCCACACCAAGCTAAGGAGATTGACGAACGAAGAATCAAACACGTGTGTCTGCAGGACGTTATCCGAGCCGGTCGTCATAAACGAGTCGAACACCTGACCACCGCCTTGAAGGTTGCCGACGAAGTTCACCGTCACCGGGCCGTTGTCGTTGAGGCTCGCGATGTCGATCGAAAGCATATCGAAGGCGCCGCCGTCGATCCGCTCGAACGTGATGACCCCGTTGACGGTGTTGTTGAAGAGCGCCGTCGAGCCTGGGTAACGGGCCTCTTGCGTGCCGAAGGTGGCGAACGGAAACGGCTCACTTTCCGGGTGCGAGATCATCCAGTCGCCCGCCGTGTACAGGTAGCCCCAGTTGTGGATGAGGTTGTCGTTCATCTCGAGGTCCTGGAAGTCCATGACGACTTGGGCGTTCGCCGTCCCGGTGACTACCAGCCCTACGAGAGCCACTGCCGGAATAAGGAACTTGTTGTTCTTCATCTTTCCTCCGTTGGAGTATCCGAGTCGTTGCAGGTCTCGACGAGGACCAGCTTCCGTTCCTGCTCGCGACACCGAAAGCACAGTCCACCACAGGGGGGCTCTCTCTCGGGGCCGCATTCAAGAGCGATCTTGCTACTGACTCCTTCCTTCTGAGGGTCCAATCTAGCAGGTGCTCTGATCGCTGCAAGACAAAAAAACCTGATAATTATTGGGGCGACACCCTACCCAGCCATCCTTGGGAGCGGCCGTACCCTATAACATCCCGAACACTTGATCCCGATCTGGCATCGGTACCCGCATGAGGGCCGCGCGTGCTCTGTGCAAAGGCGGTCTCCGTTGGCATGAAGTCAGGTCATCAGGTGGCCCGGAGCGCTCGATGCCCTCTGTACGCACGGCAAGAACGGACCGCCCGAGGCAGCGGCGACCGGCTTTATCCGCACCGCTCCGCCTGTCCACGGCCGGCTGACGATCAGTCGTTGGGGTGCAACATTCGCGGCTTCCGGCCGGCCTTGTTTTCCTATTCGCCCATCGCCAGTGCTTGAGTCTGGTACATCCGAGCCGATCGAGATTGTCGCTGAGGTCGCTCAGCATCTGTTTCGTGCCGTGCTCGACCGATTGACCACGTGCAACGCGTAGCGCCGCGGCCGGCCACCGCTCGCCGGCGGCGGCCAACGGCACTGCGGCCGTCGGTAGCCCTGGTTCTGGGCGATTTCCCTTGAGGATTGTTCGGTCAACGTGCTAGACTCGGGGTCATTGCAAACTACGCCCGGTTGCACGATAGCAGCGCGATAGCTTTTTCGGTCACAGACGCAGCCACTGACATCCGCCTGCAACGGCGCGGAGCCTGCTGCGGAAAGGAAAGACGAATGCTTCGCAGCGTTTCTTCGGTCGCGATGCCGGTCGTTCTCGGACTCTGTCTCTGGTTATGCGCTGCCGCCCAGGCAGACGGCATTCAGTTCGTGGACGAGACGTCGACGCGCTTCCCGCAGCCGAACCTCACGGAATACACCAATCAGCTCACGATCGGTGATATCGACGGCGATGGCGATCTGGACATCCTCTTCGCCAATGGCGCCGGCTTCTCCTCGCCGGGCGCAGCCCAGACGCAACGCGTCTACATCAACAACGGCACAGGCGTCTTTACCGATGAGTCTGCGGATCGACTCAACTTTTCCGGTTGGTGTCGCGGTGTCGAGCTCGGCGATATCGACAATGACGGCGATCTCGACCTGATCTTCGCCCAGGATTTCAACAAGCTGCCCCACCTCTTTACCAACGATGGCGCCGGCTTCTTCACGGACGTCACCGACGTCCAACTGCCCAATCTCACCCTCAGCAGCTCCCGCGCCCAGTTCGGGGATGTCGATAACGACGGTGATCTCGACATCTATATTACCAGTGGATCCACCAATCGGTTCGGCTGCGGGCAGTACCGCCTGTACCTCAACGACGGCGACGGCTTCTTCACTGACGAGACGGTCGGGCACCTTCCGATCGGCAACGTCTGCAGCAACATGGACTGCATCTTCGGCGACATCGACGGCGACTTCGACCTGGATGTCAAGACCGCCAGCACCGGCAGCAACAACAGCCGCCTCTACCGAAACGACGGGACAGGCGTGTTCTCCCTCATCACCGATATCCCGCCGGATAGCACCTGCTATTCCTACGATTTCGGTGACATCAATGGAGACGGCGATCTCGATCTGCTCGGCATCAATGCAGGCTCCGGCTCCACTGAACTCCTGCTCGAAAACGACGGGATGGGAGCCTTCACCAACATCAGCGGTCAGATCTCACCGAACCCGAATCTGGACGACAACGACAGCAAGTTTTTCGACTACGACAACGATGGAGATTTGGACCTCATCATCGCCCGACTCGGCTCCGGCGGCGAACGGATCTACAACAACGACGGCAATGGGAATTTCACCCAGGTTTCCGGCCTGATCACGGTCATCAACGACTCTTCCCTCGATATCATGGTCGCTGATCTCACCGGCAATGGGAAGCTCGACATCGTCACCGCACAGGGTGAATCGGGCAGCTTCGTGAACCGCATTTACATCAACAACGGGCCGGCCGACACGATTGCGCCCGCCATCGTCCGGACTGAGCAACTCAAAGACACTGATGACACTGTCGGGCCCTACGTCGTGCGAACCGTCATTTACGATCAAGTCACTTCTGACCGCGGCTTTTTCGATCATGGCGTGACGCTGAATTATTCCGTCGGCGCCGGCCTCGGTAAACAGGTTCCCATGACCTGGAGTGGCAATTCGCTTTGGCGCGGTGAAATCCCCGGCCAACCCGAGGGCGGAACCATCATGTATTTCGTAACCGCGCTTGATTCGGCGGATAATCTCGGCGCAGGCAAGGACCTGTCCTTCACGGTGGGTGCGATCCCGGGCGATCTCAACGGCGATGGCACGGTCGGAGCGGCGGATCTGCTCATTCTCCTGGTCAGTTGGGGTCCATGCGGTGATTGCAAGGACTGCCCAGCCGACATCAACGGCGACTGCACCGTCGGCGCCGCCGACCTGCTCATCCTGCTGGTCAACTGGGGGTAGCAAGCGAGCCGTGTTGAGATTGCTGACAGCTAACGGCTGATCGCTCACTACCGACAGTCGACTGGCAATCGCACTATCATCTGCCTTTCACGCCATGCAATTGTGTGAGAGGACTATGCCCAGACCGTATTACGCCGCCGCTTGCCAGACCGCCTTTGACTGCCCGACCGATCGGGAGCAGATCGCCCAGCGCACCAAGCGCATGTGCGAGATGATCGAGAACACGATCGTCGGCTACGAGCCGTTCTTCGATGTGCGGCTGCTGGTGTTTCCAGAGTTCGCCCACGCCGCGCCGATCTATGACAGTGTGGTAAAGCTGCGGGATCGGCTCGCGGTGCCCGTGCCCAACGAGCATACCGATCGCTATGTGGCCTTGGCTAAGAAATATGGCTGCTACATGCAGACGGGAACTTTTCTCGAAATCGACGAGTCGTATGACGAGGTCGTCTTCAATACCACGGTGCTTATTGGTCCGGAGGGCGTACTGTCAAAATATCGCAAGGTGAATCCCTGGATTCCGTGGGAACTCCACGCCAGCCCGCACGATATTCCCGATTACCACGACGATCCGTTTCCCGTCGTCGACACCGAGCTGGGGCGACTGGGCGTTGCGATCTGCTACGACTGGCTGTTTCCCGAGACGATTCGACAGATTGCGTTTAACGGGGCGGAGGTGATTCTTCGGGTGTCAGCGTACATGGACCCGTGGGGCGCGACGCCGCCGATGGATTGGTGGACGCTGTTCAATCGAGCTCGCGCTGCCGAGAACACCGCCTACGTCGTTGCGGCCAATCAAGGCGCGTCGCTGGCCGGCTATCCGCCGTTCAGTTGGCCGGGCGGGAGCATGGTCGTCGATTATGATGGTCGCGTGCTCGCCCAGGCCGATCCCGGCGAAGGTGAGAAGGTGGTCGTTGCTCCGATCGACATCGACGCGCTGCGCTCAGAGCGACAACGCCGCGTTGGCCACGATATGCTTGCACATCTGAGAACCGAGGTTCATCCGTATATGCAACAGCAACAAATGGCGCCGGCTGAGAGACATCCCCTCACCGGCGAAACAATCCGAAAGCGTATCCAAACCGCCAAGGATCGATTGGAAGAGCGATCGTGAAGTTGATGCGCCCATTCGCGGTGGCCACCATGATCTGCTGGATCGCGGTCCTATCCATCGGCTGCTCGAAGAAAACAGGCTCGGGCACGGTGACAGCCAGTGACATCGCAGCCAACAATCGCGCCGTCGGTTTCATGGGTCGCTATGAGTATGACGAAGCGCTCACGATCTTTGGCCAGCTCGTACAAACACACCCTGACTGGCTGGATGTGAAGGTCAATCTCGCAGTGGCCACGCTGAATCGACAACAGGATGGCGACGAGGTCACAGCGCTTGACATTCTTAAGGAAGTGCTGGAAGCGGAGCCGGATCATCTGCGCGCGCTGTACGTTGCAGCGATCTTGCTGAAGCGGAGCGGCGACCCCCGGAATATGGCAATCGCATTCCAATACTCTCAACGCGTTGCTGAGGCCGATCCGCTCGACGCGTATGCGGTGTATCAGGTGGGCAGTGGCTACCGCGATGCGGGCAAGTTCCCCGAGGCATTGGCGTGGTTTGAGCGTGCGGTTGAGCTCGACCCATATTTGCAGAGCGCCTACTACGGTTCGCAGCAGATGCTGATCAGGCTCGGCCGGGCTGATGAGGCGGCCGAGATGGCTCACACGTTTCAGCGGCTCAGCAATAATCCGCGCGCCCGGATCATCAAAGAGATCTACGGCCGCATGGGACCAAAGGCCGAGGCGCTGGCGGTCGGGTTGGAGACACTCGAACCCGCGCCGCGCCCCAAGGGTGCGCTGTTTGAAGATCCGGTTGCACTCCCTCAACCCAATGACAACATTCGTTGGAACTCATTCTGTGCGCGAGAAGCGCCAAGCATTACACCATGCGACCTGGATAGTGACGGTGATCTGGACATCCTCATTGCAGATGAGATTCGCAGACCCAAAGGCGTCCGCAACGCGGTGCTCCTGAATCAAGGTGGAGGCAGATTTGAAGTCGTCCTCGACCACCCACTGGCCGGGATAGAGGACGTGAAGTCGGTCTTGTGTGGAGACTACGACAATGATGGCTTCATCGACCTGTACTTATGTCGAGAAGGGCCGAACGAGTTGTGGCGGCAGACCGGACCGGGCGTTTGGCAGAATGTGACCGACTCAACCGGGACGGCCAATGGCGAATACGACACCGTCGATGGCGCGTTCTTCGACGCGGATCACGACGGCGATCTTGATATCTTCTGTGTGAATGCTAACGGCCCCAATGAGATGCTGAATAACAATCTTGATGGTACATTTCGCGCCATTGCAGCAGAAGGTGGAATATCCGGCGGCGATCAACGATCACAGCAAGTTGTCGTAACTGATTTCGATAACGATAGAGATGCAGATCTGATCGTGCTCAATCTCCGGGCGGAGCACGAAGTCTATGTCAATGATCGTACATGGGAGTACCACGCGGCATCTGGTTTTGATGTCTTCAAGTCTACACCGATGGCTGCGGTCGTTGCCGGGGATGTCGATGCCGATGGTCGCGTCGAACTGTATTCAGTCAATCACATGGGCACAGTCATTCGTTGGACGGAAGACCCTAACGGCCAGTGGCAACCCACTACGCTCGGCGCTGAGGGCTCGACGCCGAGACGGTACTACAACGTGCAAGTTGCATTGCTTGATATCGATGGAAACGGTTCAGCCGAGTTATTGGCAACGCAGGGTCATGGCTGGACTGTAATCAACTTAGGCGACAGTACAACGGTCGTTGATCGATCGGCTGGTGGTTTCCTTATCGGCTGGGCTCCAATCATACTCGATGCGGCATTAGGGCCATCAATTATTGGGATGCCGATGGCTTCCAGCGGACCGATCATCTGGCACCCCGGTCCCGGTCGCCACAACTTCGCTGCACTGAGGTTTACCGGCAAAGACGACGCCGCGAACGAAACGCGCTCCAACGTTTCCGGCATCGGCGTTCATGCGGAAATTCGCATTGATTCGACGTGGACCGTTGTTGATACCTTCCGCAATTCATCAGGTCCGGGCCAAAGTTTGCAGCCGATTGCAGTCGGGCTCGGCGGCCACAAACAAATTGATTTCGTGGCGATGGATTGGTCGGATGGTGTCCTGCAAACCGAACTCGATCTCGCAGCCGGCCAACGGCACACGATCGAAGAAATCCAACGACAGAAATCGAGTTGCCCGGTGCTGTTCGCATGGGATGGTGGGAAGTATGCCTTCGTCAGCGATTTACTCGGTGTCGGCGGGATGGGATCTCTCGTCGCGCCTGGTGAATACGCCCCGCCTCGGCCGTGGGAGAACCTCATGCTCCCACTTGGATTGCTGCAGCCGAAAGACGGTCGCTACGTCTTGAAGCTCGGCGAACCGATGGAGGAAGCGTGCTACCTCGAATCGGCTCGGCTCGTCGTGTACGACCTGCCGCCCGGTTGGAAGATGACGCTCGACGAGCGCATGAGCATTCTTGGCCCGGAGCCGACGGGGCGGCCAGTGTTCTATCGTGACGAGATTTTGCCGATGCGGGCAACCAACGATCGCGGCGAGGACGTCACCTCGCTGCTTACTGTTGCCGATCGTCGCGCTGCCCCGGTCGGTGACGTGGATCGCCGATTCATTGGTCGGCTCGTTGATGAACATGTGTTGACGCTGGAGTTTGCTGAACCGATTGATGCTCGGGGTGAACAGCCAATTCTGATCATCGACGGTTGGGTTGAGTATCCATATTCGCAAACAATGTTCGCAGCGTGGCAGGCGCAGGCTGAGTATCGAGCGCCGACCATTGAGGCGTTGGGAGATGATGGCGTCTGGCATATCGTGCTCGATCAATTCGGTTACCCCGCAGGAATGCCTCGGCAGATGTCAGTGCCGTTGGCCGATCTTCCTGCCGGGACGACGAGGCTGCGCATTGGCACCAATCAGGAAATCTATTGGGATCGGATTAGTGTGGCCTACGCCGAGCTGTGTCAACATGCCGTTCGTTACGAGCTTGCACTTCACTCAGCTGCGTTGTTATATGTGGGATTCGCCCGCCGAACGACCGCGACACAACGACTGCCTCATTACGATTACCAGCATCGCCGGCCGTTCTTTGATACCAGGCACATGACTGGAAACTACACGGCTTTCGGCCCGGTGAGTGAATTAGTGAGCGAGACTGACAACGCGCTGGCGATCTTCGGACCCGGCGAGGAAATTCACTTTGAGTTTGACGCGCTAGGCGATGATCCGCCGGCCGGTTGGACGCGCTGCTTCGTATTTGAAACCCGAGGTTGGTGTAAGGACATGGACCTGTACACCAAAGATGGCGAGACTGTGGGGCCGGTGCCAATGACGGGCGTTGGCACACCGGGCCGTGACCAGGTTCACCGCAATTACAACACCCGGTACGAATCCGGCTGGTGAGGCTCGTAACGTCTAAGTTCAAGCCCGTAGCCTCAAGCCTTCTTCAATACCGGAGGTGGGACTCGAACCTGGCCGAGAAACCCCGGAGAAAACGACGGTTTCGGAAGCAGGCGGCGCAGAATCCGGCGCACAGCGCGCACCAGTAGGCCGATTTGACCACGATTTGCAATCTGTCATCGACGCTTGGCCGACGCTCCCGGAGCATCTACGGCAGTCAATCCTGGCGCTCGTCGATGCTGCTGGCACGACCCCCTAATAGCGGGAGAATGAAGTCCTCAAGCTCGATCGTGACGTTCCGCTGGACCGGCGCGGGCAGCGACCCAGTCTCTACTCCAGGTCCGATCTTTTCTTTATTCTTCGGGACGTTGCGCGCCTCCCGGGGGACCTTGAGCTTCCCACCGGCCAGCCGGAATGGTGGTGGTGTCTTGAACTCGTCCAGCGACACCCTCGGCAGCCTCGTGTCCGGATCGAACGGGACAACGCCCTTTAATTCGGGCCGGACGCTCACCGGCTGGTCGCTCGACTGTGGCTGAGCCAGCTTGTTCGCCTTCGTCCGGACCATCTTCTTGGATGCCTTCTTCTTCGCCACGACCGGGCTCCTGCGCGAATAGTGTACCAGGCTCCGAAGGCTCGGCTGTAGACGCGCCAATCGTCGACGCAGGCCGACTGGGCCGAGTAGGCCCGCTCCGAGGGGGCGGCCGGAAACGGTCGCTGAGAAAGCGGTCGTCCATCCGCCAGCGCAAGCGCATGGCCACGCCTCACTCGAATGGACCAGCGAAGACCTCACGGTCACTTCCGATACATCCGCCGAAGGTTCGTGTTCGGTCGGAAGGTGCCATCAGGCACAAGCCGAGCGACGATCCGGGCAATATCGAGAGCGTTTGCGTGGTGTCGGGCGGCGACGTCGCGGGCTCGGTCGAGGTCTCGCGGGTCGGTGTCGGCGAGGTCGAGCATCAACGCCAGCAGCGGCACGATGCACCGAAAGCCGACAGCCTCGACCGTTTCGAGGTACGTCGAACAGTCGGAGGCGCGTTTGACGAATCCTTTGCGTCGGAGCGCTTCGAGTTGCTCCATCACGGCCGAGCGCGACCAGCCAAGATACTCCGCGAGCTTTGGCACCGAGGGAGCAGCATCGGCTTGGGCGGCGCGTAGCCGTCGCATCATGTCAAGCGTCGCGGCCTCCGGAGCGCTGAGCATCGGGCGCAGTCGCTCGGGTTCGGTGCGCGCGAATTGCAAGGCCTCGTCGATCCGCGAGCGTTCCAAGTTTGTAAGCGGCCCGAATCGTTTTCTCATCGAGTCTAGGATAGCGGCGCCAGCCGATAGAGACTAGCGCATACAGCCGGGCGACTGGCGGATTGATGGTTCTTCCGACCCCCTCCCCCCGCAGTGCGATCGCACGGCAGAACCTAGGTAGAGTCCGGAGTCCGCCCCCGCCTTTCATGTCCGCGCGTCGAAAAAAGGTTGGCCCCGAAATCACCGAAATATTTTTTCTGCAAGAACATACTTCGTTTCTTGCTCGGGGAATCCAAGATCCGTTCGGCGCGGGAAGATCGACTCGCTCACGGACACGGCCCCCAGTTGGCGAGGAGGGCGAGGAGATCGGCCGCGCCGACGGTGCCGTTGTCGTCGAAGTCAGCGGGCAGCCTGGATTGGGTGATCTACCGGCGGCTGACCCTGAACCTGATGATCCCCAGGCGCGCGATCACGAGTCTTCAACAGAGCAAGAATGTCGCCTTCTTCTGGGCCTTTGATCATCCCTCGTCCGAGGCGAGGTCCGAAGACGCTTCGTGCTTCAGCACACGGACAGTGCGACGAAGATCAGCACGGGCTCTCGTCAGCTGCTGGCGAATCCGGGCAATTGACGGAAAGTCGCGGTCTGAAAGCGTCTCGACCTGGCCGGCTTTTATCGCCGCACGGATCTCGGCCGATTGCCCAGCTACCGCGGCAATGCGGTCAAGCGTAAGCACACCGTCCAACGGCGCTAAGGAATCATCCAGTGCTTCCGGCCAACCTCCCGAATCCTCCTGCCCGCGCCGCATAACGACCGACAACGCAAGCAGCCGGTCGGCATCCCACTTGCGCATCACCTCACGAAGGTTTCCCTGAGCGTCGACCTGACCTTGTGTCAAAGACCTCATCCAATCTCGAATCGCCTTCCGCGCGCTGGTGATGCCCGCGATATACCCAAATGGATCTTTTCGACTCATCGTCTCCAGCGCCTGATGCAGCAGCTCCCGATGCACATCCTCAAAGAACGCCTGAGTCAGTTCTCGCTGCACGATGGCATCCCCAGCGTTCAACATCGCATGCGACACCGACGCGCTGGTGATTACGCCGTCCGTCGCCAGGTGGGCCGACATGCGGTAGCAGATCTCCAGTCGGTCGACGGCCCCATCCACTTCTCCAGCCTGTAATAGACGATCGGCATCGGCGACAAGGAGGTGCGCCAGCTCCCGAAAACCCGGCAAATAGGCGGGGATGGCCGGCACCCAGTCGCGTCGAGCTGCTGAGAAATCGCAACGCGCCGTGTGCGACGCCTCGCGCAATACAGCAATAATCGGCTCAGCTTCGGTGAGCGACTTGACCACGTCGTCATCGATCGGTTCATCAGGTTTCGCCGCGAGCGTAGGCCACCGCTTGCGCTGCTCAGGGTCCATCTCTTCCAGCAGCGCGATCGCGCGCAGATACAACATCACCGCGTTCGCCCCGGCTTCCGGCGATAGCTCGCCCGTCATGAGCAACGCCAACGAAGCGGTTCGATCGGCGATCCTGCGCTCCGCCTCGTGCCTTCGATCGAAGATCTTGTCGTAGGCTGGGACCATCGCCATAGCCAGAACGCCGTGCTCACCGCCTTCGATTTCCTCAGTGATCTCGGCCATCGTGGCTCGGCCCGCTTCCTGATCAGGATCCATGAACGCTTCAATGACACGGTTCATGAACTGATCGACCTGATCGAGCGATTCAGAGAACTCCTCTTCGGTCATCGCGGCGAGTTGTTCGTTTTGTTCCGAAGCCTCGTCGTCGAACCGGCCGAAGTCCTCGGCAAGCCGCTCCCTTCCGCCTTCGCCGGAGTACTTCATCCTCATCCACTCGATCATGATCTCCTGCTCCATCGCGATCGCTTCGACATACTCAAAGGGATCCGTAGTACTGAAATCTCTCAGTGCCTCCATCATCGTCGCGCTGTCATCGTGTGTGAACGCGGCGCGGTCCACGCCCGCTTGGGCGACCACATCTCCCGCGCTGAAGATCGCCTGTGCTACGAGCGAGCTGATGAGGATGCGATCGCTGCCGAGGTGACCGCTCATGCGGTAGATCGACGCCACCGCCGCCGCCGCCCCGGCCGTATCGCCGTCGCGCAGGCGCACCATCGCGTCGGTACGCATCAGTAGAGTGATGCCGCGCATTGATCCGAGATGCGGCAGCAGCAGATCGAATCCCCGCCCGTAATCCAGGTCGAAGTCGCTGTAACCCTGTCTCGCGCCGCGATGCGCCAAGCGAAGCACCGGCTGAGCTTGCGCCAACGCCAAGCGGAATTCGTCCGAGATCGGGGCGTTTGGATTCGACCAGTCGTAGTTCCCCAGTGCCTCCTTCACGTCAGTCGGAAGCGATTCATAGGCCTTGATCGCGCGACGGTACCACGTCGCCGCGTTCTTCTGGTCGCCGGCTTGAACGATCACGGCCATGGAAAGCCCGATCACGATCACGCCTACGATCCTGATCTGTCGCCGCATGAAGCTCCTCACAATGTTGATGCGCCGAGTGTGCCGGCACGGGGGATACCATGTCGGCTTCGGCGAACGTTCACTCACCTTGCACATGGTACCCCATTCATGGACGAACTCAGGTTTATTTCCTACAAGCCCGGCACTCCGGCTACTGATCCGGCCGATGCCGCCCGACAGTTCTATGAAACCCTGCGACAGCGGCGGTCGGTGCGCCTGTTTTCCGATCGCCCAGTGCCACGGGAGATCATCGAGGACCTGACACGGGCCGCCGGGACCGCCTCGGTCGATGAATACAGTCCGGTAGGTGCTGCTGGCCGTCCTCTCGCGGACGAGGCATTCCTACTCCCACAACCATCAGAAAACCGTTGTTAGGCCGGCAGATGCACGCGGGAGCGCAGCGTCCCGCAGTTGTGTCAGCCCTGAGTATACCCCTAAACGTACCATCGCCGTGTGAATTGTTGATTGGTCAGAGGATCCTGGATTCTGTTCGATGCTGGCCTCGTCTGCGAACTCACTTCTGCCTGACTGCCGTGCGCGAGCCGCCCTCGTCGCGGACGAATACCAGTGCATCAGCCTGTCCATCTTTAACTTTGAAGATAATGAACCCATTGTCCGATCGGAAGCGGTGCTCGCCGGTGTGTACGAGCCGCTGTGATTTGTCGCCGAGTGTGAGCATGAGATGTCCGGAATCATCGGTGAATCGCAGCTGGAGCCCGACCTGGGACACCACGAACTCGCCGGCATAGAGACGGAGTTGTTTCTCGGTGAGCGCACGCTGCGTTACACCTTCCAGACCCGGGGCAGGCGCTTCACCGAATTCCGGCTCCCACAGGAGCAGCCGGTGATCAGGGTCGATGTGGATTCCAGTCACGTTCAACGCGTTGTCGAAGTTGAAGCTCTGGGCGTGCTCAAAGAGGTGCAGGTGCTCCATATGCGAAGATCCATCGTCCTGATCAAGAAGCACATCGAGGTCAAGATCAAACGGGTCGCCGTCCTGCATCTGCGTGATGGTCAGCACGACCTTGTCACCTGAAATGTGCCATTCGTGCCTGAGCACGGGTGCGCCGGTGGCATCAAGCCACTGGGCGAAGAATTGCTCCAGCCGTGCATCAGGCGCTGCTGCGATGAATGCTGCGCGAAGATCGTCAAGCGTCATCGTCCGACCTGTGAATTCATCGATCAGGTGGCGCAGGGTTGCGAAAAAGGTGTCGTCACCAACGCGCCGCCGCAGCATGTGATACACCCAGTGCCCCTTTGCGTCTGCGAGGGCGTGGTCAAAGTCGCCGCCGGAGACAAGCTCAGCCATGGGCTTGTCATGTCCAAGACGCCAGAGCTTGAAGAAGCCTCGCGCGCACTGACTTGGAACATACCCGGGACGAGAGAAACGCAGGAACTCGGTCGCGGCTTTGTTGCCCCACACACGCTCGGCCGCGATTACTGCGCCGTATTGTGCCAACGACTCTGAACACAAGAGGCTCCCCGGGCCATCGGTACCGACCGTGTTGCCCCACCAACCATGCGCTGCTTCGTGCGCGAAGAGCGGCAGGTTGCCTCCTGGCGTCTGCAGAAAGGAGGTCTTGACCATGATGAAGCCCTGTTCCGACGATGCGCCGAAGGCGCCCTTGTCCATCGGTACTTCCGCGATGGCGTAGCTCGGATAGGGATAGGGCCCCCAGCGCTCTACCATTGCCTCCATCGCGAGTGTGAGCGACTCGACATGGTCCCGAGGGTCTGGCAGGTCATCCGAAAGCAGGAACAGCGAAACATCCAACCCGTTGGCCTTCTCACGCATCACCCTGTACGGCCCTGCCGCAAATGAACGCGAAAGCGCTTGCTTGGTTTCCCACACTTCGACTGTTCCCGAAGCAGTCTGTTCCGCTGAGACCAAGCCGCCGTTGGTCACGGCGTGCCACTCCTGTGGTAGGTGGAAGGTCGTGATGCCCGGAACCTTCGTCGCCCCGCCCAGCGACACGCCATCCTGTGGTGGAAGGATCGGGTACCACGCCTCCACCCATGAGGCCAGAGCAATAGACTCGGCCACGACGAATTGTCTCCCTTGCGCTTCACTCTGACATACGAAATTGATTTGAACTTTATCACCCCGGTACTTCGGCGTAGCGAACGACACTTGCGAGAGAAGCGAATTGGGCAGTTCCGGATGATCGAAATTCAATTCGACTTCTGCCTCTCCGGCTCTGACTTCTTCGAACCGCAGCAACAAGGAGCGCGAGTTCAATGCCAGCATCAGACCCGATGATGTCTCATCGTGATCAAGCCTTGCAACGAGGCTGCCTTCCAGTCGCAGTGTCCCCTCCGCGGGATTGATGAACAGATCAAGATCCTCGCGAACGAGCGTCCAGCCTCGCTCGACGTCCTGCGCATAGCTGCCGCTGACGAGACATCCGCACGTCAGGTATATCGAGGTAAGGATTGCCATAGCCGTTTTCATTTGAGATCTCCACTCATGTCCGCGCGCGTTGCCACCCAAGATCGCTTGCCACCGCTTCCAGTTCTGTCTGATCAAACTCGTAGCGCACCACCGACCGACATTTCCCACTTGACCTTCGCCCGGCGACACAGCCGGACCATTCGAGTACCAGTGTAACACCCTCCCACGAACTCCGAGCCCAAACGGCTTGCCTGCGGCCGGAAGCAGGCTGAGTGATTCTGCTCCACGTTTACCAGGTCACTTCGTTGTCGCTGTCTGTACCCGATGGGTACCACCTACGGACACGGCCCCCAGTTGACGAGCAGGGCGAGGAGGTCGGAGGCGCCGACGGTGCCGTTGCCGTCGAAGTCGGCGGGGCAGCCTTTGCACGGGCCCCAACTGACCAGTAGTGCGAGCAGATCGGATGCGCCGACGCTGCCACTGCCGTCGAGATCCCAGGGGCACGGTGGTACACAATTGAGATCGATCACATAAATCGCCCCGGAATCTTCCCCGTTGTCATCGTCGTTGTATGCGCCGACAAGAACTGAGTCGCCGTGAATACTGACCGAGACGCCAAAGCGGTCTTCATCATCGGCGTCAGAGGCCGTGAGCTTCTCGGTCTCAGCCCATACGCTCCCGGTCTTGTGAAACACATAGGCGGCTCCGGTATGTGGGTAGTCGTAGGGCGGCTTGTTCTCGCCTTCCCTCCATGCCCCCACAATTGCCGTGTTCCCGACTACGTTCAGCTTGAAGCCGAACGTGTCTTCTTCTTCCCCATCGGAAGCGAGTAGCTTCGCGGTCTGTTTCCACTTCCCGTCGACCCTTTCAAAGACGTAGGCGGATCCGGAATGGAAGCCGTTCTCGTCGTCTTTATGCGCCCCGATCAATGCAGTATCGCCATGAACGCTGACGCGCCACCCAAGCTCATCGAGGTACCCGCCGTCGGCGGCGGTAAGCTTGGCAACCTCTTGCCATACCCCACCAACCTTCTCAAAAACGTACGCCGCTCCTGAGTTAAGAGCTAGGTCATCGTCCTGAATAGCACCGATTACCATCGTGTCTTCCCACATGCAACCGGAGCGACCTAATTCATCGTATTGCTCGCCATCTGAGGCTAGCAACTTGGTAACTTGTATCCAGACGTCATCAATCTTCTCAAACACGTATACGGCGCCGGCGTTTAACCCATTGTCATCGTCTGCCTGCGCGCCAACCGATATCGTCTCACCAAAGATGGAAACGAACGAGCCGAAGCGGTCTGAAGCCTCGCCATCGGAGGCGAGCAGCTTGGCAATTTGTATCCAGACACCATCGATCTTCTCAAAGACATATACTGCGCCGGCGTCTGACCCGTTGTCATCGTCTGCAGTTGCGCTAACCAATATCGTGTCTCCGAAGATGGAGACGAAAACGCCGAATCGATCTTGCTCCTCAACTTCGGCAGGTAGAAGCTTGGCCATCTCTACCCACTCATCGCGGATCTTCTGGTAAACGTACGCGGATCCCGCATTGGTTCCATTGTCGTCATCCAAAGGCACGCCAATGATCGCCGTGTCTTTCCATATGCTCATTTCCCAACCGAAGTGATCATCGGGATCGCCATCAGAGGCAAAGAGTTTCTGCACTTCGTTCGGTTCGCACTGCCCAAAGACGCTGGTTGGATGCATCAGCATGCAGCCGACGACGAGTATTCCAGTGTAGACGTTACGCATAGATTTCATCCTACGGACACGGCCCCCAGTTGACGAGGAGGGCGAGGAGATCGGATGCACCGACGGTGCCGTTGCCGTCGAAGTCAGCCGGGCAGTCGTTGCAGTCGGCGCACTTCCCCCAAGTGACGAGCAACGAGAGCAGGTCGGTTGCCCCGACGGTGCCGCTGCCGTCGAGGTCCCACGGGCAAGGTGCGGGAATAACCTCGCCCTGTAACGAGAATGAGATGTCGTGGCCGTGTCCAAAGAGGTTGTCCCCAGTATCCCAGTCCGGGAAGCCAAACTTTGGAAACCGGATGTAAACCTGGCTTCCGTCGATGGTGCCGTCCTTCTCGGTGCCGGATGTCAGGACAAAGCCGTTCTGGGGCGCGTCGAGCGGAATCATTTCTATCCAGTAGGTTGTGTCCGCGGCCAATTCGACCGGCGAGAATTTTGTGCTCACCCGGATTTCTGGACGGCCGAAGTACTCATCACCGGTCAGAAACTCGTCGGCCACAGGCACGATCTGACTAGAGACGACCGTGCCGGGGCCACCGCCGACATCGTCGGCATAGATCTCCACTAGGAAATCCCCGAAATGATGATTAATACCGGCACCCCAGATGTAGCTGATGGCCATCCCGTCCACGAGCCAACCTGGTCCGCCCTTGAGGACGAAGTCATCTGCTATCTCGCGGCTGGCGTCGAACCCACCACCAAAGAGCATACTGAGGCCGCTATCCCCGTCCGGGGGGCCGTTGT
>JAZFYE010000062.1:0-4927 GCA_036475395.1 Phycisphaerales bacterium | reverse complement strand
GTCGGGGCGGTCGTGTATCGAGGCAACAAGATCCTTGCCGAGGCGGCGAACAACCGCGAGGCGACGCGCGATCCGGTGGGCCATGCCGAGCTGTTGGCCATGAGCGCGGCCGGCAAGGCGCTGCGCGATTGGCGGTTGAGCGGGTGCACGTTGGCCGTCACGCTCGAACCCTGCCCGATGTGTGCCGGGGCGATGGTGAACGCCCGCCTCGATCGGGTGATCTACGGCGCGTCGGACCCCAAAGCCGGCGCCTGCAAGACGCTCTTTCGCATTCCGATGGATAAGAGACTGAATCACGAAGTGAAGGTGATCGACGGCGTGTTGCGCGAACGGTGTAGCAACCTGCTGAAGGACTTCTTCAAGCGCCGCCGCCTCCAGAACCGCACCCGCCTCTCACGCAGCGCCTAAGAACCGCCAAACACCGCAGACCATATCTCGTTAGCCTCATATTCTCATAAAAGGGGTCGGGAGTCGTTTTTGGGGGGTTGAGGCTTTGGCGAGACGGTAGTACTGATCATCAGCGACGAGCTTTGCGAGGACGGCCGGGAGCTCGAATCGTGGCCTCAAGACCCAGGCGCTTGACTTGGCGTGTGGCCCATTGTGGTTGACCAAAGGGCCGTCCTCTGGCCACGCACTGTCGAATCTGCGCCACTTCTCGCTCAGTCTGAGGTTCATTCACGAGCTGCATCCAATCGCGAGGTCGTCGGCCGGCTGACTCAGGCAGCGGGCTCAGTAGCGATCGGCCGCGCTGGTCGCCACATGACCAGCGCCAAAGGCTCGACCACTGCCAATCCTCAGCTCGTCGAACGAGCTTGGCTCGCAGGGGATTGCGTTCCACGTACCGCAGCACCGTCCAAAGATGCTTGTCATCTTGCACTGGAAACGCTTTGAACCTTCCCTGGTAGATGGGGCCGGTACCTGTGGTCTTGAAGTGAGCGTGCCATCGCTGGGCATGTGTCAACGTAAGCCAGCGCATAAACTCGGAAACCTGGTCGTCGTGTCCTAGCCACGGCCAAACGACCAGATGCCAGTGGTTCGGCATCAGGCAGTACGACAGGATCCGGATCGGCTCGCGGTCGTGAGCTTCCTCAAGCACACGCTCAAACGCCTGGTAATCCGCATCACGTTTGAATAGCCGTTCGCGTCTGATCGCTCGGTTCAGCACGTGGTAGACCATCCCTCCGGCAATCGAGCGAGATCGCCTAGGCATCACCGAACGATACCCCATGCCCGGATCGGGGTCAATAAACGACTCCCGACCCCTTTTATGCTAGGCCGGGGTGAGGTGGATACGCCGGCAGGCGGTCGGGGCGGGTAGGATGATGGACGCCTATGGGTGACCGCGTTCGATTAGTCTGCTTTGACTTGGGCGGTGTGATCATTCGCATCTGCCAGACGTGGGCCGAGCGCTGCGCCGCAGCCGGCTTGGCGATACGCAATCCGGAGCTTTGGGATGAGATTGATCCTGTTCGCGATGAGCTGATGGTGCAGTATCAGACGGGGTGCATCGAGGGCATCCATTTCGCCCGGCAACTCAGCGCGGCGCTGCGTGGCCTGTACAGCCCGGCCGAGATCATGGCCATTCACGATGCCTGGCTGATCGACGAATACGAAGGCGTGGACGCGATCGTCGATCGGCTCCATCAGGTCGGTCTCGAGACGGCGGCGCTAACCAACACCACGCCCGAACACTGGGTTCGGATGCCCCAGTTTCCAACGGTCGGTCGGCTACGGCACCGGTTGGCCTCCCATGAACTGGGGTTGCACAAGCCCGATCCCGCGATCTACCTTCGACTCGAGCGCCAGCTTGGCTACGCAGGCAGGGAGATACTTTTCTTCGACGACACCGAGGAGAATGTGCAGGCGGCCCAAGCGGTGGGTTGGACCGCGGATCGCATCGACCCCGCCGGCGACACGGCCCGACAGATGGCCGAAGCGCTGGCGGAACGCGGCGTAGCGGTGTGATCAACGGGGACCGAAACTTGCGGTCTCGTCGATCGCGGTCCGCATGATCTCGCGCAGGAGCACGGTGGCGTACGCACCGCGTGGCAAGTCGAAGGCGAGATGGATAAAGTTGCCGGCCTCGTCGACGCCGCTGTCGATCTCGACGTTTTTGATGGGAACGCGCAGCGGACGCCGGCCGCCGTGCACGTTGTAATCGACCTGAAGAAGCGAATCGAGCGTGACACCCCCGGCGTCCAGCGCTCGCAGTTCCGCCTCGTCGATCGGGGCGGCGGCGCGGGTCATACCCGATCCCCACAGCGGGCCCGAGGGGGAAATCTCAAACCGCTCGAGGCGGGCCGTCAGCTCGTCACGAGCCGGGCTCGGACCGGTCACGGCAAAGACGCTACGACTGTGGTGATTCCACGCCAGATCACCTTCCACGAGGCTTAGCAACGTACCCTGTTGGAGGCGCTCATCCAGCACGCGGTTGAAAATCGCGGATTGCAGAGCGCTGATCCAGAATGAAAGCGGGGTCGGGCCGACGGCGTGGCATACCCCGTGCAGGCTTTTGCCGTCGCGCAGCGACCGGCTTGCGATCAACTCATTGCGGTTCGCCGCTGCCCATTGCCGGGCCGCTTCGGTGTACTTCCGCTGATCGTACAGCGCCCGACGTTCGCGCTGATACTCCGGAAACGGTGTACCGGTCGCGCCCAACAGTTCGTCGAGCAAGCCCTGCCAATCCTTGCGCACGATTGCGGCGCCGAGGATCTGGTTGTTGCCACGATACCCGAAGCGTTGGAAGCCGAAATAGTTGGGCATCCCCGTCCGTTGGAGCTGATCCAGACACCGCTTCACGGTGGTGATGCTCAACGGATCCACCTCCCGGATTCGGATCGAGAACCGATTCCCGCGCAGATGGCCGCGGCGGATCTTGTTGGTGTGCCGGCGGGCCCAGAGCACGTTGATTCGTTCGTGATCAATCTCAACGCTGCGCGGATCGTCCAGAAGATGGATCGAAACGGTCTGTCTCGTGACGGCCGCCTTGTCCTTCATCCCGGCGTAACCAATGTCGACTTCCTTGACGTGGAAGTGTCTGCGCAAGCAACTCATCAGTTCGCCGTGCGAGACGCTGGTCTTTTCTATGCGCAGATACAGATGCTCCCCCTCGCCTTTGGGCTCATACAGCGGTATTTCCTCGACGACGAAATCGTCGGGCCTGGACTTGATAACGCCGCCTGTACCCTTTTCCTGGGTCAGATATTGCTGCGGCAGCGGGTTAACGATGCACATCGTCCCGGTGCTCACGACCCGACGTCTCCTCTTGCGGCGTAACTACTCCCAATCCTCGTCCTCATCGTCGGCCTCCAAGTCGAAACCCGACGACGCGTCCGACTCCGTCTGCAAGAGCACATGCTCAGCCACGTAGATCGGCGCGTCCTGGGCTACGCCGAGCGCAATGGCGTCGGACGGCCGCGAGTCCACCTCGATCTCTTGACCGTCCTGTTCGATAATGAGTTTCGCGAAGAACGTGCCATCAATCAGATCGTTAATCACGATCTCTTTGAGCCGTCCCCCCAGATGCCCGATGATCGTCGCTAACAGATCGTGCGTCTGAGGCCGGGGAATATCGATCCCCTTCAGCCGCCGCTCGATCGCGAACGCTTCCGGCAGCCCGATCACGATCGGGAACGTGCGATCACCGTCCACCTCGCTGAGTTCAATGATCTGCATGTCGGTCATCTCGCGGATGAAGATCCTTGAGAGTTCCATGCGGACGGCCATGAGGTTCCTCCAGGCAAAGCAAGCACCTTATCGTGTTCACTTCGCGGGTCTGGGGCAAGCGGTCAAGGCAGATTCTCATAGTTTAGCGCGGCGGATTGTCGAGGCCGTTGAGTTGCTCCAACGCAAGGAGCAGGGCCTGAGTTCCCCGCCGGCCGTGCCCCAGGGCTTTCACTGCCTCATAGAGCTGCCGGGCAAGCGCCAAACCGGGCACCGCCAGCCCCATCCGCGCCGATTCTTCCAGGGCGATCGACAAATCCTTGATGAAATGCTCGACGTAGAAGCCCGGCTCGAAATCGCGGCGGACCATACGTGGCCCCAGGTTGTTGATCGTCCACGAGCCAGCCGCCCCTGATCCGACCGACTCGATCACCCGCAGGGGATCGAGTCCAGCCTTGGCAGCGTAGAGCAGGGCCTCACAGGCACCAATCATGGTGGCGGCGATGAGGATTTGATTGACCATTTTAGTGTGCTGACCAGCCCCGGGGCTACCCTGGAGGATCACCTGCCGCCCCAGGACGTTCAGCAGGGGCTCGACCGCCGTGAACGCGTCCTGCTCGCCGCCGACCATGATGGACAGCGTCGCCTCTCGGGCCCCCACGTCCCCGCCGCTGACCGGGGCATCGATACTGCCCACGCCCTTGGCGGCCGCCTGCCGGGCGATATCCGCGGCCAGGCTCGGCCGACTGGTGGTCATGTCCACGATGTACTTCGGCGGGCGCCGCGACATCAGCGTGCCTTGCGGACCCAGATGCACCGCCTCGACATCCGCGGGAAACCCCACCATCGAGAAGGCAACGTCGGCGCCGTCAGCGGCCTCGGCCGGACTGTCCGCCCATGCCGCGCCTTTGTCCAGCAACGGCTGCGCCTTGGACTTGGTCCGCGAATGGACGACCACCTCATGCCCGGCCTCGAGCAAGTGCCCGGCCATGGCCGCGCCCATCACCCCCGTGCCGATCCATCCGATGCGATGCGTCTTCTTTGCCATGAATGTGATGTACCAGAGATTACGTCGTTTGTGGAATACGTGGCTGGATTGTTGTCCTGCGATCATTAGCCCAAACCTGTCTCATTTGGGCATTTGCCGCAGCCGCTACGAGGCGGGTACACTCGTTGGACGTGTTGCAGCGCAGTTCTCAACGATCTTCGCGCGACTCGTCGTTTGATTGAAAGGGCAGGATTTACGGCTCGGAGACCTTGCATG
>JAZFYE010000061.1:0-13819 GCA_036475395.1 Phycisphaerales bacterium | reverse complement strand
TCGGAACTGACAATCCGGTCGGGATTGGACTTGAAGAAGCAATACCCCTCCTTGCCGAGCTTCTTCGCCTCGTTGGCCAACTCGCTCGCAGCGGGGTCCAGCGCGATGTAGATCTGATCTCCAAGTGAGTAACCGGCCTTATCGACAGCCTGCTCGATGATGCGCAGGGCGTCTTCGTTGTCCTTGAGGTTGGGCGCGAAGCCGCCCTCATCACCAACCGCAGTGGACAGACCCTCGTCTTGCAGAACGGACTTGAGGGCGTGATAGATCTCCACACCGGCGCGCAGGGCCTCGGAAAAGTCGTCAAAGTTCCACGGCTGAATCATGAACTCCTGGAAGTCGACGTTGTTATCCGCGTGCTTGCCGCCGTTGAGGATATTGAACATCGGCGCGGGAAGTATTTTCGCCGCGGTCCCGCCGAGGTATCGATACAGTTGTTGATTGGTGGCATCGGCGGCGGCGTGGGCCACGGCCAGCGACACGCCGAGCATCGCGTTCGCGCCGAGCTTCGATTTGTTTTCGGTGCCGTCGAGTTCCAGCAGCAGACCGTCGATCATCTCCTGATCGCGGGCGTCGAGGCCGATGAGGTTCGGGCTGATGGATTGGTTGACGTTGGCGACCGCTTTGGTGACGCCCTTGCCCATGTACCGATCCTTATCGCCGTCACGGAGTTCGACGGCTTCATTCTCGCCGGTGCTTGCGCCGGAAGGGACAGCCGCGCGGCCGGTGGCGCCGCCGGACAGAGCGATCTCGCATTCCAACGTAGGGTTGCCGCGCGAATCGAGAATCTGCCGGGCATGTACGACTTCGATTTCAAAGTCCATAGCGTGATTGGTCTCGGTAGGAGCAGGTGGCCGGGTGTGTTATCTTGGATGTGGATCATACCAAAGCGCGGGAAGCATGCCGCCGGTGGAGAGGAATTGCTGATGGCCGTAGACGATCAAGCCCAGCGCGAGTCCGAGCTTCTCAAGCAACTGCTAGCGTCACGCGAGTTTTCATGCCCGGTCTGCGGTTACAACTTACGCGGCATTGAATCAGACACATGTCCGGAGTGTGGTGCGCAGCTCGATCTCCGCCTCGTTTCAGCGGATCTGAAGCTCGGGCCTTGGATCGCAGCGATTCTCGGTGTCGCACTTCCCCTCGGCTTCGGCCTGATCATGACGCTCTTGCTCAGTTACATAGTTTTCGAGGAGGGTTCTTCCGGCGCTGATGAAGCGAACGTACTCGGTTCATTCCTTCTCTTGACCATTGTGGAAGGTGTCGCTCTCGGTCTTCTTTTGCACAAACGCAAGAAATTCTGGAGAAACACAACCCAGTATCAGCAAACAATCGCGACCATGTGCATTGGCGTTTCCGCTATATTGACGACCATTGTCATTGCCGTGCTGTTGAACAGTTGATCAACGACTCCCAGCCTCGGGTGCGGGATGTTTGGGATCCTCCCCCGCCAACACCGCGACCACATCCTTGACCACCCAGCTCATGCTCAACATCGCCGCTTCGGTTCGGCTGGCTAGGTGCGGATACAGCCTGGCGTTGGAGAGTCCCAGCAGCGGATAGTCTGAGCCGAACGGCTCGGGATCGTGAACATCGAGCATGGCCAAGGCCCGAACATGCGCGCGGAGAAAATCCGCCAGCGCTGAACTGTCCACGACAAACCCTCGGCTGGTGTTGATGAACACGACGTTCGGCTTCATGCGGCGAATCAGTCCCTCGTTGACGAAGCGTCGGTTGCTCTCTCGGCCGTCGACGTGCAGACTCAGAACGTCGCTGTCGGCGAACAACTGCTCCACACTGACGGGTCGGGCCCCGAATCGTTGCTGGGGTGGAATCTCCACGAGATCGTTGTAGATGACGTCAAAGCCGATCGCGCCGGCCACCTCGGCCAGACGCTTGCCCACGCCGCCCAGCCCGAGCAGACCCAGTGTCAGCTCGCTCATCTGCCGGCGCCCGACCGTCTGGGCCCGCAGATACTTCCATTCGCCCGGATCGACCGGCGCGGTGAGCGTGACCCGAGGGCGCAGTGCATTGCTCAGGAGCGTGATCACATATTCCACAATGGCTTGGGTGTTGGCGTGGGGCGTATACACGACCTCGACACCGCGCGTGCGGCAGGCCGACACGTCGATGTTGTCCACGCCCGCCCCGGCTCGGCCGACCACCTTGAGCTTGGAGGCGGACTTGAGCAATCGCTCGTCCACCTTCGTGTAGGTGCGAACAACGAGTCCCGCCGCCTCGGCCACGACCTCGGCGAATTTCGGGTCGTTATACGAACAGACCACCAACGTGCAGCGCAGAACCAGCCAATCGGCAGCCTCAGGGGACAGGTGCTCGGTCTGAATGACAACGTCGGTGCTGCTCACAGGGGTCACCGAGGGGCCGGGGACGGATCAGCGCGATCCGGATTCCCCTTCCAGTATCGCCGCTATGACGATGAAAGGCGACCGGCCGACGCTTCGGCGGGTTTGGACTCAGCGGCCCCGTCGCATCGCTGGCGCGGCCAGATTGACAGCGATGGCGTGATCAGTAGAGTCGTGGGCCATCCCATTCGACGCCGCCGCCCAAGGGTGTGGGGGATAACGTAGTATGAACTTCACCCCAAGCGATAGGAGATACGAGGAATGAATAAGGGCGATCTTATCGAGGCGGTCGCCGCCGATCTCGGGGAATCCAAAGCGTCCGCCACACGCGCGATCGAGGCTGTTATAAACTGCATCACGCGCGGCATCAAGCACGATGACGCGGTTACGATCATCGGCTTCGGCACCTTCTCCAAGAAGCAACGCGCCGCTCGCATGGGTCGCAACCCGATGACCGGCGAGCCGCTTCACATCAAGGCGTCCACGACGGTCGGCTTCAAACCAAGCCAGGTGCTCAAGGATTCGATGTAGCGTTCAGCCCCGCCGGCCACGGCGGTACGAACTTCAAAGGACCTCCTCAACGGCGCGACTCGCCGCGTGGCCGCGGGCTCCTTCACACATCAGTGTCCGCCAAACGACTTGATGCCACTTCGTGGTGCTGCGCGCCGTCGGAGCGCAACGTGCTCTTCATCAATACAACCTGATGAACACGGAACGGCCCGGCATCAAGTGGACTATCCAACGCGATGCGCTTCGTAGGCTTCTTGAATCGGCACAACGTCAGATGGGGGCGAAACCGATCGTTCGGGTTGCGGCGGACCGAACAGGCCAGACGCGTGACCAACCGGCGATGAATCTCCAGCAATTCTGGGGGTCGATCCGTCTCGGCTGCGACCAGGCGCGCCTGACCGCGCTGCCCCAGAGTTATCAATCGCTGCACCGTAAGATCGAACGCGCTGATCCCGGACGTCGCTCGTTGCACGGATTCAATCGTCGTATCGAGCTGCTTCGCCGGCACGTCGCCGATGAAGTGCAGCGTTAAATGCATCTGCTCGGAAGGGACGAGACGATATTCAGGCAATTCGTGCTGTTGAAGCGAGCGTGCAAGCTCAGCGCTCATTTCCAAAGACGGATAAATCGCGACGAAGAGGCGGAGATTTGAACGTGGGCGGGACATGGGGACGAAGGCATCATGGCGTCGAGTGCGGAGAAAAAAGACGGTGGGTCAAGCCCACCGGCGAAACAACATGGCCCCTTCGTGCCTTCGTGCCTCCGTGCCTTCTTCTCACGCGTAACTGTGCAAGCCGACGATCACGAAGTTGATCGCGATCCAATTGAAGAGCATGACGCCGCACCCAGCCAATGCGAGCAGCGCCGTCCACAGCCCTTTGTCGCGAACCTTCATGCGAACGTGCACGAGCAGCGCCAGCACAATGAACGTGTTGAGGGCGAAGACTTCCTTGGGATCCCAACCCCACGGCCGACCCCAGGAATGATCGGCCCAGATCGCCCCCATGACGAGCCCCGTCCACAGCATGACGAAAGCCAGCTCCATCAGAACCATCGTGGCCCCGTCGAAGATTTGGCCGGCTGAGGACTTGGACTCACTGAGATACGACTCGCCGGCGGGCGTTGACAGCATGATCGCCCCGGCCCCGCCGACGTTCACGTGATCGGCTTTGCCTCCGCCGATTCGGTAGACAACGTAGAAAAACGCCGAGACCGCGGCCATCGCTATGAGGATGTAACTGAAGATGATGACGTTCGTGTGAATGTAGAGCCAGACGTCATGCAGCACCGGCATCTTGTTGGAGATGCCCGCGTTGAGCCGCAGCGGCATGAAGTGTGCGCACATGAGGGCAACCATCGAGGCGACCGCGCTTCCCAGGGCAAAGAGGCTCCGCATCGGCGATCGCCGAACGAATATCTCCAAGATGACGGCCAGGCATCCGCCGAACCAAGCGGCGGTGGTCACGGCCTCGAACATATTGGAGTTGGGCCAGCGGCCCGAGACGTACCAGCGCAGCATGAGCGTGGCGGTATGCAGGCCGAAGGCGAGCGCGAATACGCTGAGCCCGAGCCGGCGCGCCGTGCTCCAGCGGTAGACCACGGCCATCACGAGCAGCGTGACCGCAAGCAGATAGATCATCCACACCCAGGTCATGTTCTTCGCCCCGAAGTACCAGCTCTCCCACCCAAGCTTCTGTTGGCTTGGATATAAGCCGGCGTTGACTTGAGGCAGAACCCCGGCGAGCTGGGCCACGGCTTCATTGACGCCCGAAGCGTCCTGGCTCTGCCAGCTTTGCACGAGACTCGCCCAAGCGATGCGCACCTGGTTGCGCACCTGTTCCTCGCCGGCCTCAATCGCCGCGCCGCCGACGACGAATTGGTCGATGGCGATCCATGGATCATCAAGGCCCCCACCAGGCGGCGGAACGATCTGGAAATTGTCGCGCAGCCACTGCGGGTGCGCCACAGTCATCGCCGTACGAATCTGCTGGACGGACTTCGCGGTGCGCATGAGGTCGGCGGCTCGGGCGTCGAGCAACTGTTGGATGCGCGGGTCCAGGAGCATCCTGGACGAAAGCAGGCCGGTCTTGGTAAACTCTTGGAGGCGGCGCTCGAGCACATCGCGGGCCACGGACGCGCGCTCGCCGAGCTGGGCCCCGGCCAAGTCCTCCGCTACCGACCGGAACAGGACGCCGGCGATCTCCCTTCGCATCGGCTTGTTCTTGACGTAGATGACGTTGGCGTCTTCATAGGCGATCGGCCGAAGCATGAGGTCCAGGTACGCAAACCCGTCGGGGTGTCCGGCGACCGGGTGCGGGCCCGAGACGAGCTTCATCAACGAACTGGTGAAGGAGTCGAAACTCTTGAGCCGGCCTTGCTCGTACACCGCAGCGCTTCCCAAAGGCGACAAATCCACCTGCTGGGCGAACTCCGAACGTTCGGGCGGCGTCGGACGGTTCGCCGCGCGGCGCACCGTGATGAACAACAGCAACCCGAGGAACAGGGATGCCGTCACGCTGCAGACTGTCAACATACGCTGCGTCATGTCTGCTCCTTTAGCGTCGCCACCGGTTCCAACTCAAGGTTCGGTGCGCCGGGCGGTTCGGCACGTTTGCTCGCTGCACGCTCGGCGTTGGCCTGCGCGTACACCGCTTGCTGGCGGCGGCGCTTGATGACCGGCTTGATATAGAACGCATAGATCATACCGAGCACGGCGAGGCACGTGCCCGCCAGTTGCACGTTCACGCCGTGGCGATTGCCCACGCCCAGCACCGTGTAATTCATGCCACGGTAGTTTGACTGCGGGTCGGGCGGATCCCATTGCGATTGAAAGTAGGAGAATCCGCCGAACTCTTGCGGACTGTTGACACTGACATGAAGTTGTTCGCCCCAGTCGTCTTGCGCTTGGAAGCGAATGAGGCTGATCCAGTTCAGTACGGAGATTGCCTGGCCGGTGAACCCGCCGACATGCGTATCCATGACGAAATCCTCCAGGACAACCGGCGCGGGCAGTTCGAGGCGGCGCCGGCCGAAGATCAGCTCCATGTGCTTGCCATTAGGCAGATGTACCACCGTCGGCTGGAATCCCATGCGCGGCAGGCTGTGACCGGTATCTTGGAATGTGAACATATGGAACGGCAGCCAAACCGGTTGCATCGCGCCTTGGTAGTTCACCTCCGCTCGGATCATCGAGAACTGTTCGCGCGCATCCCGATTGCGCTGCGACTTGGGGATAATGGCGGGGCGCACTTCGATGCGGGGGCGGGGCACGTATTCGGTCAGCAACAAAGCGACGCCGGCCCCAAGGTCGATGGATGAGCCGATCTCGATCGGCTGAAGACGAATCTCTTGGCCCGCGAACGACGTCATCAACCGAAGCGTCGATTCTTCCGGTCCGCCGATCAATGTCATGGGTGCGGGCCTGTGTCCGGGGGCATACGCCATGACGATCCGCTCATCCAGCGGCAACGTCTCCATGTGCCCCGTCTGGGAATCGACATCGAGCGACATATCGCGCGTTCGACTGGGGTCATCAAACACCCAGCGAAGGAATGAACTGTCCGGACCGTTGATTTCAACCGCCGCAACCGAAATAACATCGCCATTCGGTAAAGCAAGCCCGTTCTGGATGAACCGGACGCGGTAGCTGAACTCAGAGCCCTCGATGGGAACGAACGGGGCGTCAGGATCGCGTGATGAAAGCTGCGTCACCGGCTCCGTTATTTCAATGGACGCCTGGGGCACGCTGATCGTCAGCGACGGCGGCTGCACGTCCATGATCGTGTCCAATTGCTCCTCGGTCGTGATCCATTGGAACACAAGATTGCCATCAAGCGCGCTGTTCTGATTAGGATCGAGCGCGACAAGTTGAGCGCGGGATGTGCGGCCATCGGAGGATCGAAGCACAACGACGGCGGTAGGATCAAGGACGATGCCGCCCGGCGAGCGACGCTGATCCATAAACGCGTAGCGCAGATAGCTCGTAATGCGAACATCGATCTGGTCATACGGATCGTCGCTTGCCAGCCCGACCGGCAGATCCAGTGGACGTGGGCGGGTACCCGCCGTCTCCGGCCCCAGCCACACATGTGACCGGTCCGCGAAGTAGTCGTTATAGCGGGGCAAGCCTTCGATCGGCCGCTGCACCCACTCGCTCGACCCCTGCTCGCGCAGATACAGCGCCCAACTATCGACGACGTGGAAGTATCGCTGCGGTTGATAGTCAAGCGAGAGCGTGATGTCCTCGTTGACCAACGGCTTGCCGAGCACTTTCTTTGCTCGGGCCATCGGTTGGTTCGGATCGTCAGATCGAATGATATCTTCGGTGTATTGGGGGTAGCCGACCAACAGTTGACGGATAAAGAAATCCTGCCCGTCCTGGACGGTGACATTGACGGCGTAGGCGCGCTTTCCTGCATCATCGCCGGAGAGAATCTCCCAGCTCGGATCGATCTCACTGATCTGGAAGGCATAGATGCGATTGTCAACGTGCACGGTGGTCGAGTTACCCGGCACCGCGGGCAGACGAACCGGGGCAGCGCCGGGGACTTCGATGACGACGGCTCGCCGCAAGATCGGGGCCTGGCCTTCAACTTTCGTCCCGAAATACCACACGCTGCCGATCGCCAGAATAATGATACCGGTATGGATCATCCATACGCCGTAGTTGATCACCTTGAAGGGGATGCGCCGAACCGTGGTCACCACAAGGGTCAGGCAGATGAGCGCGATCAGCGTCTTGAACGGCCACCAGTGGAACCACTCGAACTCCGTCATCTCAAAGACAGGGAGCTGACGGAGCGGCGGGTAGGCGCTGCCGATCGAGCTGTAAAAGAACAGGAGGATCAGCAGCACAATGCCGGTCCAAATGCTCGAAAACACATCGAGCAGTACCCGGATCAACGATCGCGAATGAAGCTGGGAAGGCTTGATGGCGGATGTCTCAGGTTGACCCATTGTCCTAGAACATCGAGGTGCGGTCGCGATCGAAAGTTTGATTGGGCAATAGTACGCACACGGGTCGGCGAAGTCGGGCCTGCACACACAATCCGCCAAACTCGGAATTATCCAGCCCGAACCGTCACGCGATGTCGGCAGACGTTCAGCGGATCGAGCCGAAGGACGGAAACGTTGGTCCGATCGCCTGGATCGACGAATTCAAGGACTTGGCCAAGTTCGTCAAGGGTGGTGACGTACGGGCGCCCGAGTGCTTCGAGGATATCGCCTGCTTCCATCCCAATTTCGTCAGCCGGGCTGATAGACCTACGAGCCGTCGAGTGTTGCCAGCAAATCGTGACACCACGTCTGGAACTGGTCATGAAGTGCGCTGATGCGAGGGGCATCAGTGCCGGCCTCCCCAAGTTCGGTCTGCATCTGGGCGAGCTGCTGACTGAAGGTGTCGAACCGCTCGTTCGCGCCGCCAAACTCATTTCGCATCTGCGCAACAGCTTGCGAGGCGACGTCCAGTTGTTTACCCGCCTCGATTCGGATCCGCACGTCGCGAAGCCGGCCCCGCTCGAACGGGTTGGACGGCAGCGGAATCGAGGCGATGGCATCGGCGCCGCGGCCGGACAGCTTTTGTGAGAGCGTCGCGAGATCAGTGCAGAGCGCGGACATATCGCTGCGCAACTTCAAGGCGGCTGTCGTATCGAGACCGGCCGTCGATAGCTGCTCTTTACAAGCAGCAATCTGCGCATCAATCTCATCGAGCCGGGACGCATCATCACCGCCGCCTCCGGCGAGACGCTCGAGCACGACATCGGCCGTTTGCAACTGTCTCTTCCACGGCTCACGACAGTGCTGCTCAAGCGTCGTTGCCGCCTCGGCCAGCCGTTCACCCTCGGCAGAGAGCGCGTTGAGATCAGCGCGCTCACGGTGGGCCTTGCGCTCAAGTGCATCGAGATCGGATTTGGTCGTAGCGATTTGCAACACGATCTCGCCCAGCGCCGCCCTCATCTGCACGATGGCAAGGCGAGCCGGCTCAAGCTGCTCAGCTGCGGCGAGAAGTCCGCGGCGGGTGTCGATCGTGTCATCCGCAAACGGATTGGCCGGGAGCGCAATGACCCGTTCATTCAGATACCCGCACACGAACAGCTCCCGGCGAAGACGTACCAGCTCCTCATGGAACTGTTCATATCGCGTGCGGACACGGTCGGGCTGCCGCGGCACGGGCAGTTGATCATCGATCGCGCTGATCATTCGCTCGGCCGTATCAAGCCGGTGCTTCAGTGCTTGGACCGGCTCAGTCGCAGCAAGGAGCGAGTCTTGCGCCTGACCAATCTGATCGGTCAACGCTGCTACTAACCTCCGGTTCGCGGCGGTTGAAGGTGAGGGTGTGGGCGACTTCTCAGCGATCGAGGATGTTCGTAGGGCTTTTTCAATCGCCGTCGCAAGTCTTCGGCCGCGCGCTGAGTCGGAAATGCACACACCCTCGGTATCAATTAAGAACATTGCCGGGATCGAACGGATGTTGTACTTCTTAGCCAGCCGCGTACTCCAGCCGCCGCCGTCCATGACGTGATACCAGCTCATCCTCTGGCGGGACACGAAACTCTTGAACCTGCGCTTATCTGTATCCAGCGAGATGCTGACGATCTCGAATCCCTGATCCTTGTACTTTTTGTATGCCCTCTTGACGTTCGGTAACTCGCGAACGCAAGGTCCGCACCATGTGGCCCAGAAATCGATGAGCACCACCTTGCCGCGGAGGTCTTTCAGCGCGAATTTCTCGCCGGTGACTGGATCGGTCGCGGTGAAGTTGGGGAACGCCTTGCCGACGTACTTGCCCGCCTGGGCGCTTGGCGTCACACAAAACGCAGCGCAGATAGCTACGAACGTATAAAGTAGGGGCTTTTTCATCGCGTTCATCAGCATTACCTCGCGAAGGGGCCGTACCAACCCTTGCCGACATTCTCTGAGGAGAAACACACTCAGACAAGCCCGTATCGGCACGATTTGTTCAGGTTTTCGGCAATTCGGCGGTACGCGCTACCGTTCTGAGAAGGCCATCACGCGCCGGGAGCCTCATTTCCTTGGGATTTCGTACACCCCTCGGCCGGTCTTGTCGCCGAGACGGCCGGCGGTGACGAGCTGCCGCAGCTTCGGGCAAGGGAAGTACTTCTGATCACCCAGTTCCCGGTAGAGCACCATCATGATGTCGTGGCACACGTCCAGTCCGATGAAGTCCGCGAGGCGCAGCGGGCCCATCGGGAAGTTGCAGCCGAGCTTCATGATCTCGTCGATGTGCTCGGGCTCGGCGACACCATCCATCCACGCGTAGAACGCTTCGTTGATCATCGGCATCAACACGCGATTGGACACAAATCCCGCGCGATCGTTGGCGGGGACGGGGGTCTTACCCATCTGCTGCGCGAGCGCGATCGTGCGCTGGGTGGTTTCGTCGCTTGTAGCCAGGCCGTTGATGACCTCGACCAGTTTCATCACGGGCACCGGATTGAAGAAGTGCATGCCGATGACGCGCGGCGCATTATCGCCGACGGATGAGGCGATCTCGGTAATGGAGATGGAAGATGTGTTGGTCGCCAGGACAACATCACTCCCGAACACATCCACCATCTGCTGGAAGATTCTCTTCTTCAGATCAGCGTTCTCGGTCGCCGCCTCGACGGCCCAGTCCGCGTCCTTCGCATCAGTCATATCCTGGTGGTAACTGATTCGCCCAGCGGCTTCGTCCGCCTCGGCCTGCGTCATGCGCTCCTTCTGCACATTGCGCGCAAGCGTCTTTTCGTGGTACGCCTTGGCGCGATCGAGCTGCTCCTGCACGATGTCAACCTGGAACGCCTTCATACCACTTGTCGCAGCGGTCAGCGCGATTCCGCCACCCATCGTCCCTGCGCCGATGACGGCGATGCTGTTGACTTCATTCATCTGGGAACTTCCACATTTCGTTTCCACAGTCATCATACCCGGACCTTCCGCGCCAAAGGCGGCTCTTCCACCTCACTCGCTTCACTCGCTCGTCAGGTCCGGCTTGGAAGCCGGATCTGACGATCCCGATTCCATCGGAAGAGGATGATCCGGGCTCCTATCGATAAGATGCCGCCTGCTTGTACTGCGACAGATCGAGCGGCTCGGGACTTGTGAAGATCGATTCGGGCAGTTCGTCGAACACCGCAACATCGGTGAGCTTCACTGGCCGGCCGCGCATCTCACCTCGATCACCTGAAAGCATGATTCGCCCGTGGCGCTTCCAATCCCGCCAGGGAATCTTGAAGTTCGGCTCGGAATCATCAGCATTTGAAAAGAAATCCCACTGCTCGACGAGCTGTGTGTTCTTGTCAATGTACACGTGATATTTGTTTTGCGGGGTGTTGCCAACATCTGTAAACGTCAGTTGGACAACCTCTGCGGGCCGGCCACCTTCCATCATCTTCTCGCCGAGATAATTCAGCGTCACGCCGGGATCCTTGAGCTTGTAGGGCATGAGCAGCCAATAGCTATCGTTGATCCACGCGCCTTGACCACGCTTGAGCATCTTTGTGAGCGCCTCAGAGTCTGCGACCTCATCACCATTTCGCCACGCGCGACCTTCGAGCGTGTTGATGTTCATCAGCAGGATGATCTGGTCGCCGGACTCTCGATCAGCGAACTCGATGCGCACGTTGCCGGTGTGTTTGTCCCAGATGTGATGGCGAACGCCGAAGAAGTTCCAGGCGATATAGCGCGTCTCGTCCCAGGCTTGCCGCCCGCCCATCGCCTTCATGGTGAGATCGGCCAACGCAATCGCCGCGACGTCGGATTCATCGGCGTTGAACCCTTCCGCCGGCGGATTGGGGTCGTCCTGTGCCGGACGTGAGGTTGGTTGTGTCGTCGCAGGCGACGGCGGTTTCGTGTCCTGGGCGAAGCTCGCTTGAGCCAGGCCGCAAGACACCATGAGAACCGACGAGGCGAACCGACCGAATCTCGCCCAGGAAATGATCGCACTGAACATCATGGTCTCCTTGTCTTTGCCGCGGACTAAGGATCATAACCCAACTCGCTCCAATTCCCTGGCGACGCTGAAACCCGCATCCGTAATGGCCTCGCCGGCGGCGCTTCCGGCCTGTAACGCCGGGTTCGTGTGATTCAGATGAATGAAGCGAATCTTCTTTCGCTGGATGGCGGGTAATGAACTGAATCGCTGCATGGACTCGACGATGAACGGATGCAGGATGTCGGCCATGTTGCGGTTGGGGAGTTCCCCGTCGGCAAAGAACGTGCCATCGAGATAGGCGACATCGACCTGGGCGATCAGTTCTTCGATGGATCTGTCCCATCGCTCCCACTTGTCGATATCTGGAATGAACAGCACCGATCGGTTGGGGCCATCAATGCCGTATCCCACGACTTCGGTGTACTCGTCACGATGCGGCACACGAAACGGCGTCACAGAGATGCGCTCGTTCAGTTGAATCGGTTGGTCGGCAACCATCCGGTGCAGCTCGATGTTCTTGTAGCGCACGAGTTGATCCCACGGGCCGTTGGTTGAAAGGAACTCGCCCATTCGCGGCATGACGTACACCGGCACATTGCTCGCGCCCATCGCTTCGTGCCCAAGATGCATCAAGCCGGTGTAATGCCCCATGTGGCCATGCGTGAGAAAGATACCGGCAAGTCCCACCCCCGGAACTTCCGGTACCCCCGGAAAAGGCGCAAGTTCATCGAGCAGGCGTATTTGATCTTTGAAGTCCGGTGTCGCTTCAAAAATCCATCGCTGCGATGAAACTGGATCAATGACCGCCAGACATGTGACGTGCCGGCGTCTGGATTGGTCAACCCATGCCTCGGCACAACAATCTTTCGTACAGCCAGCCTGCGGAAATCCGCCGTCTTGAGCGATCCCCAGCACCACCACGAACGGGTCGGTTGAGTCGGACCCACCCTGTGGGCGTGGATTTGGCCCAGCCACCGCACACAGCGAGCTGAACACAATCACGGCAAGTTGGGCCTGCAACGCTCTGAACACCGTATTGCTCCGAAAATGAGGGCCGACAACACTCGACAATATCAGCTTTCGCTAGCCAAGTCTCGCTGGATCGGCTTGTGCGGCCGGTGGTCCACACCGTACAATCCCCTCCCGAAGGAAGGAGCTTGGCATGTCTCACGACTTACGCCTCATCAGTGTCTGGCTACGTTCCCGCCCAACGACCGCCCTCGGCTGTCTTGTCGGTTTGGCTATCGCTTCGGTTTCCCTAGCGCAAGAGGCGTACCGCAAACCGCCGGAGGAGATCGTCAAAATACTCAAAGCCCCGCGACTTCCGTCGGTAAGCATCGATCCGACGAACCGGACGATGATGCTGATCCATCGGCAGGCAATGCCCACCATTTCAGACATGTCACAGCCGATGCTGCGCCTGGCCGGTCGGCGGATCAATCCAAATACGAACAGCCAGCACGGCAACTCGGGTCTCATCGGCCTTACGCTCAAGGATATCGAAAGCGGACGGGAAACGATCGTTGATATTCCAGCCGATGTTCGCTTGGGCTTCCCACGCTGGTCGCCTGATGGATCGAAGTTCGCGTTCACGGTCACCAACGACGAGGGCGTGTGGCTCTGTGTCGGTGATACAGCGACCGGCGACTTCGTCTCGATTACCGGCCAAGTGAACGGAATCGCTAGTCCGTTTAGTTGGATGCCAAGCAGTAAGCAGCTTCTCGTTCACTTCCTGCCGACCGATCGCGGCGAGGCGCCGCAGCGTTCGACCGTCCCGACCGGTCCCGTTATCCAAGAGGCCAGCGGGCGCACCTCTCCGGTGCGAACCTATCAGGATCTGCTGCGCGATGCGCATGATGAAGCGCTCATGGATTATTACTTCACATCGCAGCTTGCGATCGTTGATCTCCAAAGCTCTGAACGCCAACTCATCGGCGAGCCGGCCGTCTACGGGATGACGACCCCTTCGCCGACCGGCCGTTACCTGCTTGTGTCGCGCGTCGTTCGGCCGTACTCG
>JAZFYE010000060.1:0-20839 GCA_036475395.1 Phycisphaerales bacterium | reverse complement strand
GCTCGGCGAGAATGACATCCCCGAGCATGGCGAAGCTCGCCGTAACGCCGCCGGTGGTCGGGTCGGTGAGCACCGAGATGAACAGACCACCTTGGTCGTCAAACCGAGCCAGCGCGGAGGCGGTCTTGGCCATCTGCATCAGGGAAAAGCCCGACTCCATCATCCGGGCCCCGCCGGAGCAGCTCACGATCACCAACGGCAGATCGTGCTCCGCCGCCACCACCACGGCCTGCGTGATCTTCTCGCCCACGACCGATCCCATCGAGCCCCCGAGGAAGTTGAAGTCCATGCAGGCCAAAACGACTCTGCGGGCCTTGATGTACGCTTGGCCCGTCTGCACCGCGTCGTTCTGTCCGGTGGCTCGTTGCGCTTTGGCGATACGCTCAGGATACGTCCTTAGGTCAACGAAACTGAGCGGGTCCACGGGGGCCATGGTGGCGTTGAACGGCTCGAAGCTTCCCGGGTCGGTCAGTTGTTGGACGCGTTGCTCCGCTGAAACCCGAAAATGGTGTTGACAGTCCGGACACACGCAAAGGTTGTTCTCGACCAACTTGCGAAACAGCATCGTCGCGCACTGTCCACACCGAATCCAGAGTCCTTCCGGCACGCCTTTCTTGGTGCGGGCTGATCTCAGATCAGTTCGATCAGTCGAGCTTTGGCTGGGAACTTGGGTCATGCGATTCGTGGCCCCGGTCGGGGGCGTCCTTGGCTCCGTATCTTCCCTGATGTTCGCGGGATGGTCTAGTTCAGGCAACGCTCGGCTAGGCGCTCAACGGCTCCGCCCGAGCCGCTTGCTCCAGCGACTCGATCAACTCCTGCGCAACCAGGTATTGCTCAATCTGCGGGCGATCGCCCAGGCTCACCCATACGTCAGAAGCCGGGCGATCCGCCAACCAGCATCGCACGAACCCCAGCGCGAGCGGGCGCAGGACGATCGCGGTCCGATCGCCCCGGCTTCGTCGAAGGATCTTGGCACAAGCCCGGAAGATTCGGGCTTGGGCATCGCCGAACGCCTCGCCCTCCGGCGGCAACAGCGACAGCGGATCCTCTTTCCATTGCTTGTGCCGTTTGGGAAAACGCTCAGCGAAGTCCTTCTCGGTCAGGCCGTCAATGAGTCCGAGGTTCGGCTCAGCCAACTCGGCCACCGCTTTGGTCTTCGCCCCCACCGCCTCGGCCACGATATGAGCGCTGTCGGTGGCCGCTTCGTCCGGAGGATGAAAGACGACCCCGAATCGCTTCGTCGCTAGCGTGACAATCGCGGCGCAGACGGAGGCTCGGCCTTCGGGGCTCAACGGCAAGTCCGTCGCGCCGTGGAGGCGAGCTTCGGCCTCCCAGGTCGTCTCACCGCAGCGGATCAGCTCCAACAGGATGTCCTGGCGCTTTGCGCTCACCTATTTCCTCCGTGGAAGCACCGGGGCCGTCCCTCGCAGCGCGGCGACGGCTTGGTCGTAGTCCTCGCTCCCGAAAATCGCCGACGCCGCGACCAACGCGTCACAGCCGGCCTCCCAACAGGCCCCGGCCGTCCGCCCGTTCACCCCGCCGTCGATTTCCAGTCGCTGATCATCATGTAGCATCGGCCGAATGGTCCGAACATGGTCCAGAACCCCCGGCAGAAACGCCTGACCGGCGAACCCCGGCTGAACGCTCATTACAAGCACGAGATCGGAAGGCTCGAGATTCGCCTCCATCCGCGCCACATCAGTATCCGGGTTCATCGCGAGCCCGGCTGTCATCCCTGCTTGGTGAATGACCTCAACCAGTTCCGCCGGCGCCGGCACCACCTCGATGTGAAACGTCAGGTGATCCGCACCGGCGTCCGCGAACCGCTTCACGAACGTCTGGGGGGCCGTCACCATCAGATGCACGTCGATGAACGCCTCCGGCACCGCGTCGCGGAGCGACCGGCACACGTCCGGGCCCATCGTCAGGTTGGGGACAAAGTGCCCGTCCATGACATCCAGGTGCAGAAAATCCACACCTGCCTCGAGGACAGCCTGCGCCTCACAGCCCAGCCGCGCGAAGTCGGCCGAGAGGATCGACGCCCCGATCAACGGCCGGGTCGGCGGATCCGCAAACAAGGTCTTTCGCGTCATGGGCCGGACGGACCTCAAAAGGCGACGCGGCGCCTTGGACTCGACGCCGCGCAGCATATCCGATTCGTCTGCTCGGTCTGGGCGGGATTAATCCGACCTGGAGTTGGTAGTCACGCGATCAACGGCCTGTTGATAGGTGCCGAGCACCCGTTTGTAGCGTGGCTTGTGTCTCGGACTGGCGATGAAATACGCCTGTGTTTGCAGATCGACCGCTTGTTGAACGTCTTGCCGGTGGTAATACACCATCGCCAACGTCGCCAGCGACTCCGGATCATCGCGACCAGCGGCTCGTAGCGATTCCTTAGCCGCCTCCAGCGCCACGTCCATGTCCTGCAGATCCCGATCCGGATCCTCCACGAGCTTCGGATCGGTGGCGATCTTCACGGCCAGCATTTGCAGGGCCCCCGCATCGTTGCTGAACAGATCCGCGATGAGTTTCTGCCGGGCATATCCGTAGGCCTCGTCGCGCTGGTCCATATCGTCCAACACCATCTCGAACTTCTCCAGCGCGATCTCCGCAAAGACCCGAGCGTCTAAGTCGATCACCTCGTCGAAATGTCGACTGGCCATCCGCCAGTTCTTGACCTTGCGCTCCCGCCGGGCGGCTTGAAGCACAGGCGCTGCTTGCTTCTCCAGCTCCGGGTTGTACCGGCCGCCCATCACCCGGGACAGAGCCGTATCGAATTCCGCCAACAGCGGATTGCCGATGAACGCCACCTTGCTGTCGCGGTCAACGACAAACGCAGCCGGAATACCCTTCAATCCGGCTCGGCTGAACCAGGCCCGCGTTGTGGCCTTGCGCCGATCGGTCGCAACGATGTAGTTCATCCGTTTGCCCATCTTGTCCACGAATGGTCGGACCTTCCCCACTTCCTCATCGCTGATCCCGATGATGACCAAGCCGGCGTCCCCATATTCCTCTTGCAATTCCGTCAGGTGGGGGACGGATTTTCGACAGGGCAGGCACCACGTGGCCCAGAACTCGATCACGTAGACCTTGCCCGACTCGATCGTCGTCTCCTTGCCCTTGACCCAGGTGTCGATATCCAACCCCGGCGCGGGATCGCCCACCGAGAGTTTCGCTCGTTGACCGACGGCTCCACTTGTCAAAGCCACGCACGCGGCGGCGGTCAGGATGTTTCGCAGTCTCATGTCGACTCCCTTCGTATCGAGAAGCCCAACGATTGAAGCCGGAACCCAAACGCTTGTGGAACCCGGCTGGACAAAATCTTATCGCGCAACCACGTCACAAGCCAGCGGAACTTTCAGGAAGCCGCCCGCAAGGGCCCCAAACGCCCTCCCAACCAACCTGTCCGCCTCGACCTGACCCCCCCCTTTCTGGGGCCGGCGGCCTTTGTTTCGTGGACGGGCCATAGATGGGTGCTCGCCGCCCTAATAACGACGACGCCAAGGGCCCCGCAAGCCCGCACAGACCAGGACGGTCCTTCAGCCTTCGCGGTGGGTTAGTCCGCATCGTCCAGCCGATCGACGCTCGTGAACCGCTGACCCTCGAGCATCCGCAGGCACGCCCCGCCCCCGGTCGATACGTGGGTGAATCGATCGGACAGACCGAAGCGCTCGATCGCCGCCGCCGTATCGCCGCCGCCGCCGATGCTTGTCGCGCCCGCCTCGGTGGCCCAGACCATGGCCTGGGCGATCTGTTTGGTTCCCACGTCGAACGGCGGAACCTCAAACACGCCCACCGGGCCGTTCCAGACGATCGTCTTCGCCTTGGACAACTCACGGACATACTGGGCCACCGTCTCCGGGCCGATATCCAGCCCCATCCACCCCTGCGGGATCGACTCGCTGACGACCTGCAACGGCGTGAGGCGGGTGATCTGTTTTCCGCAGACATGGTCCAGCGGGAGAATGAGGTCAACATGGCTGGCCGCCGCCGCGTCGATGATCTGTTGAGCCTGATCCAACATGCCCGTCTGCACTTTGCTGGACCCGACGTCGCGACCGAGCGCCTTGAGGAAGGTATACGCCATCGCACCGCCGACCAGGACCACGTCCACGATCGTCATCAGGTTGCGGATCGCCCCCAACTTGTCGGAAACCTTCGCGCCGCCCAGCACCGCGACGAACGGCCGGGCAGGTTCAGCCAACGTGTCGCCAAGGAACCGAATCTCGCGGTCCAACAACAGCCCGGCCACTTTCGGTTTGTCGTTCATCGCCTCGGGCAGCGCGACCATCGAGGCGTCGTCGCGATGGGCGGTGCCGAACGCTTCGTTGCAGTAGATGTCCGCGAGCCCCGCGAGCTTCCCGGCAAAGGGTGCGTCGCCCGCCTTCTCGCCGGGGTTGAACCGTAGATTCTCCAGGACGAGGACCTGCCCATCGCCCAGCCCCGTCGCCACCTCAGCCGCCTCGGCCCCGACGCAATCGCCTCCGACAAAGCGCACCGCAACATCCCCGAGCAACTCGCCCAGCCGATCCGCGGCGGGTTTCAATGACAACGGCGCCTCGTACCCGGTTCCCTCGGGTCGGCCGAGGTGACTGATCAGTATCAGCCGTCCTTGGCGTTGAACCACCGACTGGATGCTCGGCAAGGCAAGGCGAATGCGCCGATCGTCGGTGATAGCCGCTTCGTCGTCCAACGGCACGTTGAAATCCACGCGCATCAGCACGCGCTTCGAGGCCACATCAATGTGTTTGATCGTCTTCTTTGCCATGCCAGCCGTTCCCATCTCCAATTCTGACACCGATCGCTGCCCATCACCGAACGGCAGCTCTGCCGCAAGACCGTACCACAATCGCGCCATTGTCCAAAACCACCCCGCCCCAAGCCCCTGTAAAGCCGGCGATGGCATCGCCGGTCTTACACGGAACCAACAAAAAAAGCCCCCCGAACACACGAGCCGATGCCCCAACCTTCGGCTTCAATGGCCCTGCCCGTACAATGCTCAAACGTCAAGGGCAGCCCAGAGCCCTATCTCGACGGAATTCCGTTCAATCAATGGTTAGGTGGCATAACCCTTAGGAGCAATTCGTGTCCGGCTTTACCGAAATACTAGAGACATTTGGTCTAACTCGCATGCCTTGGGTGATCCGCGCATACTTCTTGCTGTTGCTGATTACCGTAGGGCTTTTGATCTTTGCTGTGGTTCAAGCCCCCTCGGATGGAACGAATGACAATCATCCGGCTGTCACGCTTTTTGTCCTGGCCGGCGACGCACTCAAAGTTGTAATTGGTGCGCTCCTTGGTTCCCTGTCGATGGCTGCTCAACAACGATGGGGCAAGCAATCTGAATCAGGCCCAGCTGCTGGCGACACCGTGGCAAAACAGGACGAATAACGATTGATCCCCGACAATCGCCACCGAACAATGCCATGCCCCCGCCCCCGGAATGGCCTGCACATGATTTCCCTTTCCGTTCAGCATGGCATTGGCCCCGCTATACTGAACTGGCCAATCAACTGTTCGATGCCAAAGGAGGAACCTTTGAAAAACCTGAAACACAATGTGCTTGCCATCGCTTTGGCCGTCCTTGCCGGTTGCAGCGATCCGACCATCGATGCGTCTTCTGATGAGTCGATGAAACAATCGGTCAAGAAGGTCCGTGAGGCGCTTCCCGAATCGAAACGAGTGGAATTTGATGAAGCCCTGCAAGTCCTCGCGTTCAGTAAAATCAACATGAAGGATCTGTTCGCAGAGGGTGCAATGGGTGCCGGAAACCTTGAAGGCAAAGTCCGCGACTCATTAGATGGAAAGACGGGTGAGCAGGTTATTGCTGCAGCTGAACGTATTCGTGCCGAAAGAAAGGGACGAGAGCGCCAGCAAGCGCTAGAAGAAATACGTGAGTTAGAGGCAAAGCGCACCAAGTCGGAAAGTGCCCGCGACCAACTCAAGAATTTTGAAGTAGTTCGATCCCGGTTCTATATCCGTGAAATCGAATATGTGGGAAAGGTGCCCGTCATTGAACTAACTGTTAGAAACGGTACTTCGGTAGCAGTGTCCCGAGCTTATTTTGAGGGCACGCTTGCCAGTCCAGATCGCAGTGTTCCATGGCTCAAGAATACCTTTAATCACAGTATCCCAGGTGGGCTTGAGCCGGGTGAGGAGGCATCATGGGATCTCATGCAGATCGGGCGGATCGGTTGGGGAAGTATAGATCCTCCCGCGGATGCCGTATTCACTGTCACTGTCGAGCGACTCGATGGCCCGGATGGAGAGCCTATTTATTCAACCGGGGAATTCAGCAAATATGATCAGAAGAGGCTTAATAAGCTCAAAGATAAGTACGGCGTCGAGTAATGGCATCTAGCAAGGCGCTTCACCCGTACGGTATTCCGCTGGCGTTCTATAGACGGAAGTAAAGGCCAAGTTAGGCAGCACAAGGAAATCATATCTTACCGCAAGTTCCGGTTCCCATGAGGAAGAAACCGGAACAGGTACGTTTCCCGCTCCCTTTTCCTTCCCCCCAACTCGCTCGCAGGTTATACTGAACGTGAGGCGGGTAACGCCAGAGCATTCAGACCGCCACTTTGGAGGGCGAAGAGATGCCGAACGCAAGACCGAGGACTCACTGGTTTGTACTGGTCTGCACAGCTGGCCTTATTCTCGGCGTCATGACCACGATCTGCGCGACCGTGTATTACGTGGGCTTCTATCGCCCAAGGGCCATGTCGCAGGCCGATGACAAACAACGTGAACCAGCACAGTCGGCGCTGCGTGAGGCTACGGACCCTTACCAGCGCTGGTTGAAACTCAGCGACGCAGCCATGGCTAGCGTCGAGAAGGATGCCTTAGACGAAGCAGAACAGTATGCGAAGGAGCTCTTACTCAGGGCTGAGAGCCATCGGAATGACTGGAATTACGGCAACGCTATTCACAAAGGCCATATCGTCCTCGGGCGAGTCGCCCTTCGAAGAGACGACATTCAAGCTGCTAAGAAACATCTGGTGGCGGCAGGAAAGACGCCCGGCTCACCGCAGCTCAATTCCTTTGGCCCAAATATGACTTTGGCGAAGGAACTCCTCGAGCGAGGTGAGACACAAGCACCAATCGCGTACTTCAACCTCTGCGCAGCGTTCTGGCAAATGGACCAGGGCCAACTTCAACAATGGAAAAAGCTCGCAGAGCAGGGGCTGGTTCCTGACTTCGGCGCCAATCTCCGGTACTAAAAGCGCCTCACAGAATGGCAAGAAACCGGGACAGGTACGTTTCCTCTACTTTTCTTGAACGCCGACGTGGTGAAACTGATGCCCAACGCTCATTCCCAGCGCGTATTCTGAAGAACGACGCGGTAGCCGTCGATGTCTTCAAACGTCTTGCCCTGCCGATCCCAGTACGGATTATACGATGGAACCTCCACGAAACCTGCACGCCTCATCTGTTCACATCGAGTGATCCACTCCGCTTCGTCAGAGATATAGAACACCAGCAAATTGTCTTTGGTTGGAGCCCGTCCGACCTGATGGCCGTGATGATGCGTAAACTCAAGATGATAGCCCGAACCCCTTTGGCCGAGAATCACGACCTCGAATTCGTCGCCTTCGAATGAGCCCAGCGGATCAAAGCCAAGCCCCTTGCGATACATCTCGGCGACCCGGTCCAGGTGGTCGGTCGGGCGTGCTACTCGCATTTCCACCGTCATCTCACGTGGTCCTTTAGGCAGCGTCGTCGGGTTGAGGCCATGGTTGCCATCCGAGCAAGACGCGGTCAGCGTTAGAACCATTATTGGTAAGCTCAGCAGTAACAGGCCCGCTGGTCGCATGTCATCGGTTTCCAAAACTGCTTGAGTCTTCGCCATCCGCGGAACGTACAGGGATCATAACAGACGCTCGGCTTGGCATCCAAGGGTTTCCCCTAGCTCCGCGTGCATCCCGCGCTGAGGGAGGCAAGTTAGCCCCCGGCTCAGCCGGTGGTCTTTGCGCAGACAGCGACCATCCCAGTGCCCCCCCCGGGCAGAGCCCAGGGCCAAGCCCCATACCTCATGTTGCTCGGAACCGGCCGTGTCGCAGATCCGCCGTGGCGGGGTGGGGGCCATGGCTCATCCCTTCCCTGCGACCAATCGCGATGAAATCGGGACGGCTTTAGATGTCGTCCACCAATCCTTTTCCCCTCATTTGGACGTTTCGACGTTTCGACGTTTCCTCCCCCTCTGCGTCCTCTGTGGCTCTGCGATGAGTCCATTCTGGCGCGCGCAAATCTCCCGGCGCGCACAGGGATGGTCCAAAATGCGCGGAATTAAGCCTCCGAAACGCTCGGGTAAGCAAAGTTAAGCCTCGATAAGCCTCGATAAGCAAAGTTAAGCCTCGGTAACGAACCGCGCGGTCAACCTGGCGCGCGCAAGCCCGACCGCGCGGTCGTTCCCGCGCGCGCCCATCGAGCCGACCGTCACTGGCGGCCGGCAATCGATGATCGCTCTTCGAGCGATTTTTCCCAAAAATGCTCGGCGCGCGCCACGGTGACCGCGCGTTGCTGACTCGCTTGTGCGCGCTACCGGTGCCTTGCGAGCCGCGGCGGTTGTGGTGAACCTAGCATTGGCCGGCATGAGCCCGCGCAACCCGTTCATCGTCATCGTGGGGCCGACGGCTGGGGGCAAGACCGAGCTGGCGATCGAACTGGCCACGCGACTGCCCGGCACGGGCGAATGTATCTGCGCCGATTCGATGCAGATCTATCGCGGGATGGACATCGGCACCGCCAAGCCGTCTGCGGCCCAACGAAGCGCGGTCCCCCATCATTTGCTCGATCTGGTCGACCCGGCTGAGGACGGTTTTACGGTCGATCGTTGGCTGGCGCTTGCTCAGGACGCGATCAGCCAAATCCGCGGGCGGGGTCATTGGCCGATCGTGGTGGGCGGCACAAACCTTTATATTCAGGCCCTGCTGCACGGATTGTTCGACGGGCCCGAACCGGCGCCCGAGTTACGAAACGCCATTGCGGCTCTGGATGACGACGCGTTGAGGCAGCGACTTCAAGCGATCGACCCGCCCGCCGCCGCCCGGATTCACGCCAATGATCGCAGGCGAGCCATCCGAGCCATCGAGGTGTTCGAGCAGACCGGGAGGCGTATCAGTGACCTCCAACGCCAGTGGTCGTCGATCGCGACGGTCCCTGCGGACGTTCGGCTGATCGGTCTGGAATACAGCGTGCAGACGATCAACGCCCGCATCAACGCCCGGGTCAAGGCGATGGTCGAGGCTGGGCTGGTGGAAGAGGTTCGCCGGGTGCAGGGAAGCGGCGGGCTGGGGCGCCAGGCGTCCGAGGCGTTGGGCTATCGCCAGGTTCTGGACCATCTGGCCGGGCGGTTGAGCCTCCAGGAGGCAACGGAGCAGATCAAGATCGCCACCCGCCGGCTCGCCAAGCAGCAGCGGACGTGGCTGAGGCGGTTTCGCCGGCATGAGGGTTCGGCCTGGGTCGAGGCAGATGACTTGTCGCCGCAAGAGCTTGTGAACGAGGCACTTGCGGCCCTTGGCCAACCTCGGCCGTCACCAGCCGGCTCAGGACCCTCGTGAGACACGTCAACCTGATTTTCCTTGACAGACGCGAATCCCACCCCCTACCGTCCCGCGGCCAGCTCCGGGTCGATATTCATCAGCCGCGTCGTTCTGACCGATACGCAAGTCGCTTATGGCCAAATCGTCCAAGTCAACCAAGAAGCCCCGAGGCAAAGGTGGCCGCGGCCGCGAGGTCGACGTCACGGGCAAGCATCTGGTGATCGTCGAGTCGCCAGCCAAGGCGAAGACGATCAACCGGTACCTTGGCCCGGACTACGTGGTGCAGGCTTCGATCGGTCATGTGCGCGACCTTCCCGCGAAGGCGGAGAAGGGCTCCAAGCAGCCTGTGCCCGGCGTGGACCTGGACGACAACTTCAAGCCGACCTACGTCGTCTTGCCGGATAAGAAGAAGACGGTGGCCGCACTGAAGAGCGCGGCAAAGCAAGCCCTCGACGTCTGGTTCGCCACGGACCTCGACCGCGAGGGCGAGGCGATCGCGTGGCATCTGACCCAGGAGCTGGGGATCGACCCCGCCCAAGCCAAGCGGGTGATTTTCAACGCCATCACCAAGAGCGAGATTCAGTACGCCTTTAAGCACCCGCACACGATCGACATGTACAAGGTCAACGCCCAGCAGGCGCGGCGGATCCTCGACCGGATCGTCGGCTACCAGGTGTCGCCTCTGTTATGGAAAAAGGTGGCCAGAGGGCTCAGCGCGGGGCGGGTGCAATCGGTCGCCGCCCGGCTCATCGTCGATCGAGAGCGAGAGATTCGTGGTTTCGTGCCGGATGAGAACTGGCGGCTCACGGCTCGGTTGAGTCTTGATCCCAGCGCCGCAGCAGAGCTGGTAGACAAGTGGCGCCAGTTCCAGGCGAAAGTCGACGGCAATGGCAAAGGCCCGACGATCAAGTCGCAGAACGCCTGGCTCACCGAGCACCGCTGCATCAAGGCTGAACTGGTGGAGTTGGACGGCGAGAAGTTCGAGCTTCGGTGTAAGGCCAAGCATCCGCGAGACCTCACCGGTCAGGTCAAACGCGTCGCCGAAGCGACTGGTCTGGTAGACGTGAAGGTCACCGCTACGGACAACCCCGACGGCAAGGGGCCGGCTCGAACGCTGCGTACCGTCACCGGCCGCGTTGATCCCGCCGCGCGATACCGGGTCAAGTCGATCCAGACGAAGCGCATAACGAGCAAGCCGCCCGCGCCGTTCATCACCGCCAGCCTCCAGGCGACGGCGGCGACCGCGTTCGGCTATGCCGCCGAGCGAACGATGCGAACCGCCCAAGCGTTGTACGAGGGCGTGAGCGTCCCGGGCGAAGGACAGGTTGGACTCATCACGTACATGCGAACCGACTCCACGCATCTGAGCCAGGAGGCCGCGGCGGCGGTCCGAGACTACATATCAGACAAGTTCGGCCGCAGATATCTACCCGAGCAAGCCACCGTCCATAACCGGTCCACCAAGGCACAGGAGGCGCACGAGGCGATTCGTCCGACTGACGTGCGGCGTCATCCGAAGGACGTGGCCCACGCCCTAAGGGACGACCAACTCAAGCTATACCGTCTCATCTGGACACGCTTCGTCGCCTGCCAAATGGTCCCCGCCGAATGGGATTCCACCACCGTTCATCTGGCGCGGAGCGACGAGTCGACGGGGGCGGTGTTCAAGACGGGCGGCCGCGTGTTGACCTTCGACGGTTTCTATCGCGCGGCCGGTGTGCCGGCAGCCTCAGACGAGCAGATACTGCCCAATCTCGAAGAACAAGACGAACTCGCTGCGTTTTCGATCGATCCTGAGCAGCTGTTCACGTCCCCACCGCCCCGGTTTACCGAAGCATCGCTCATCAAGTCCTTGGAGGCCGAAGGCATCGGCCGACCGTCGACGTACGCCTCCATCATCCGCGTCATACAGGATCGCAAATATGTTGAACAGATCGACCGGCGGTTCCACGCCACAGACCTCGGCGAGGTGGTGACGGACAAGCTCGTCGAAGGCTTCCCCCGGCTCATGGAGATCAGCTACACCCGGCACCTCGAAGAGAAGCTCGACAGAATCGAGGAGCAGCACACCGACTGGATCACGATGCTGGGTGAGTTCTACGACCGTTTCTCCGCGTCCTTGGAAAAAGCCCACGAGACGATGACGCACGCCAAAGCCGAGAAGCAGCCGGCGATCTACGAGTGCCCGAAGTGCGGCAGCAGCACTTGCTATCGGTTCGGGAAGAACGGCCGGTTCCTGTCCTGCATGTCGTATCCGGACTGCGACTACGCGGCGCCGATCGATCGTGAAGGTCGCCCCATGCTCCCGGAGCGTGTGAACGTGGCCTGCCCGGAGGATGGATCGCCGATGGTGCTTCGCACCGGTCGCTTCGGCAAGTTTCTCGCCTCGGTCAATTACCCCGACGTCAAGTGCGTCGTCAATCTCGACAAGCACGAGCAAATCAAATACCCCTCGCCGCCGCCGGTCCTGACCGCACTAAAATGTCCCAAGTGCGAGTCGCCGCTGTATCTGCGGCGCGGGAAGCGCGGCCCCTGGCTCGGCTGCTCGAAGTTCCCCAAGTGCCGGGGGCGGATGCGCTGGACCACCCTCGAGGAGACGATGCGAAACAAGCTCGCGGCCGAGCTCGAAGCGCACGAAAAAGCGAACCCGCAAGGTGTGATCCGCACCCTAGCCGGCCACGTCATTCCCGAGGGCACGCCGATCAGTGAGCTGATCATTCCCGGCGGCGTGGCGGAGTTGCAAATACACCCGGCCGCTGAGTTGCCGCACGCCAAAACCGCCTAAACTGGAATGCGCTCCCGGCTGCGGTACACTCCGCGCTCACGGAGGGTTGCCGCTCTATGCCACGACTACAGGCCGCGGATCGCCGCCGTCAATTGCTCGAAGTGGCCGCCGATCTCTTTGCCCGCCGCGGCTTTGGCGGTACGACGACGGCTGAATTGGCCAAGGGCGCCGGCGTCACCGAGCCGATCCTCTACCGTCACTTCACGAACAAGTTGGATTTGTTCATCACGCTCATCGACCAAGTTGGCGCGCACGTCATTCATCGATGGGAAGAGGCGCTGGAGGGCGTCGTCGATCCGGAGGATCGTCTGAAAATCCTCGTGGCTGCGAGTCCGACCACACTTCAACGAGGTCCCGCCGCATATCGCATTATCTTGCAGGCAATCATGGAGTCGGAACGCGATCCGGCGATCGTCTCGGCCGTCCGCCGTCACGTGTCGAGCTTGCACGGGTTTCTCGTGGCTGAGCTACAGAACCTCCAGGAACATGATGTCGTTCGCAACGACGAGCCGGCCACGGCGCTGGCATGGCTGCTCATCGAGGTCACTATCGGCCACGGCATGGTCGGGGCAGCGATCCCACTAGGTTCGAGCACGAGCGGTTTGACAGAAGATCGGCCTCGGCTGCTCCAATACTTGCTGCGTACGCAGTGAGTTCGATATGCCGCTGGGGGTCGGAGGGCACCGGCAACGCACACGGCAAGGCGACTGCTCGTTCACTCAGCCCCTGACTCGCCACCGACCTTTCGCTTCCCGCCGGGGTAGAACACGATCAAAGCGCCAAGACACGCAAGGCTGATCCACATTGGAACGCTGAATAGTTCCGTGTAGTTCATTCTCGTGAGTGCCTCACCGGCTTCGTTGAGGATTGGCTGGCCGGCATCGTTGAGCATGTCATGGGTGGCCCACTTGCCGACGATACTCGTGGCAAACCAGCTTCCCACGATGATCCCGATCCCGACGATCACGAGATTGAACAAGTTCTGAGCCGAGGCGCGAACATCCGCCCGCGTCTGTTCGTCCACGACCATAAACGCAACGAAGATGAAGCAGCCGAAGCAGAATCCGTGCAACACGACGCCGAACAGCACCGCCGGCATGGATTGGGCGGCGTAGGCAAACAGCGCCATCCGCGCCGCGTAGGCAGCGATCCCCACCGCAAGCAACGCCTTGCGCGAGACTTGTTTCGCAACCAGTGGGATCAGAGCAAGGACGGTGATCTCCGACATCTGCCCGATCGTCATCAGCCCTCCGCCGCCGACGCCAACGATCGTGTTGATCCAGACCGCTGTAGATTGGGCTGCGGCGCTTTGACGTTGCAGTTCGCTCAGGAATTCACTGGTATGAACGAAGTAGAACTGATGGATGACGCTGATCGGGATCGCTAGCACAAAGAGCATGAACAACGGCTGGCGGCGGACCTCCTTGATCGCCTCCAACGTCGCGTTCGCTTCACGGGCATTCTTCATGGGTGGCGTGTGTGGCAGCGTGAGGCAATAGATGCCCATGATCAACCCAAGGATCGCGCTGAGGCGGAACGCATCCGCCCGGCCGGCATCCTGCGCTGCTTTGATGATGAACACATCGGCCCCGTCCGGCGTGTGATTCACAAACAGCCAGTGCCCCATGGCGATACCGGCGACGATCCAGCCGATCGTACCCCACAGACGGATGGGCCCGAACTGCTTGTCTCGATCGGTCAGGTGGTGAAAGCAAAGCGAGTTCGTCAGCGCCAGCGTCGGGGCATAGACAAGTCCGTACAACAACGACAGGCCGAGGAAGAGCTCGAAGCTCTCCGCCGACGCCAGTACCCACACGAGCACCGCGCCCAGAATATGGCTCACCGCGAGGAACTTTCCCGTGTCGAAGTATCGATCGGCCACCTGACCGGCGATGAACGGTCCGAAGATAGCGCCGACGGCGCCGGCGGCCAGGATCATCCCGACCTGATCAAGCGAGAAGCCGCGATGTCCGAGCAGATAGGGATAGAGCAGCGGCAGCCATGCGCCCCAGATCGCGTACTGCAAGAACATCATCGCGGACAAGCGAATGCCGATGACACGCCGGCGGGGCTGGTTGTTCACGATCCGACGCCTCCTCAGCAACGCGGTGGTGGCGGGGATCATACTACACAACGCCGAGCCGCGCAAAAGCCGCCTCGGCCACGCGGGCGCAGCGTCCGTGTCGACGCGATGACGGCCTCAGTTCGAACTCGACCCGCGGCGCAAGAGGGCGTGCTTGATCGGAAGGTGACCTCGCGAACCCGACAAAGGCCGCCGTAACCACTGGCCCCTAGAGCGTAGCACCGCGAACTAGCCGGCTTCTTTTTGGGGCGGCGCCTGCGCCGATAGCGCAGCGTCCTGGCTCTCGTCGATTTGCACGAACAAGCTGGGATCAATTGCGCGATCGAACTTTACGCTAACGTCATGGAGGAGCCCTTGGATATGTCGGCAGTTGACGATTTCGCCTCCGATCTCCATGGTCCCCTTGAGTTGCGGTCCAAGCCGTAGCGCGCATCGTGATCCCGTGTAGAGGAAACCGCCATGGAGGAAGGCAACTCCACCGGCTGAGATGTTTCGAGGCGACACCGACAAGCGAGTGGTCACGCCGCCGGGTTGCTCAACCGCGATCGAGATATGTCCGGGACGGTAGGTGAACCTGCGGTCTTGTCGGCGGTTATCGTCCGGACCCACATCTTCGCTGGCGACCGCTTGCACGCAATCGAGTTCGTCCAACAGGCGACGGCGTTCGTCATCGCTGATCCGAACAGTGTTTCGATATTCATCCTTGTTCATGGTCCGGCCTCGATCATCGAGCTTCTTGAGCACCTCATCAACCGGTCGCGATGCGACGCGCAGGGCAACGACGCCGGGCTGCGCTGTTCAAACACGCCTGCCGTCGGTGCCTCTCGCTCGGGCCGGGCGCACGGACGAGGTGCAGCTCAATCGCCCGCAGATCGATGCCAACCGACGCAGCTGTACTTGACTTTCTTCCAGAGAATCGCAAGCGTCCATGGTTTTCAGCACATCGCGAGCTGCCGCGGTCGCTGCGCCGAAACCGTAGCCCGTGGCGGATCCTTGCACGGCCAGACACACTTGACGAACGACGGCTTGATCCTCGGCCGCGATCGCCTTTTGTAGTTTCATCATCAAGCGCCTTACCTGTTCGATGAAATCAATGACCAGTTCCGCCATTCCCGGATCGTCTTCCACAGTGCTGTAGATCGGGTCCTTAATCGATGTGTGTTCGAGCCACTCCGCCATGACGGTAATCAGCGCGTCTAGGCTATAGGGCTTCCCGATGATTTCGTTAGCCCCGGCGGACCTGGCCCGAAGCAGACATTTCAAATCGGTTTCGGCTGTCAGGACCACGATCGGACAGGTGACCTCGTATGACCGCATCTGCTTGATCATCCGGGTCGGATCTTCTTCGTTGAGAACCAGATCGCACAACACGAGGTTAAACTCGTGTTTCCGCACGGCGTCAAGAGCCGCGCCCGGCGTTGCGGCTGGGGTTATTTCCACGCCCGTGGCCTTGAGATGATGCACCAGCAAACGCCGGTCCGTTGTTGATCCATCGACAACGAGGATCGAGCCACGAAGCGTCGGCAATTCGCGCTCTGAGAGTAGTCCGCCGGCCTCTTCGATCTGCTCGGGGGTGAGAATCTCGTACGGATCCACCTCGTTCAGGAAACGAATCCCCAACTCGTGATGATGGCCACCGATGTGCCGACAGTGTATCACCTCACCGGAGAGGGCCATAGGGGATCCGTCGGCGCGAGCGAGCAGGAGTCTGCATTCAGTGCCTGGGTGTAAGTAGCCGCCATGGATGAGCGAAAGTCCGCTAGCTGAGACGTTGCGCGCGCATACCAGGAACCGCCCGCTGCCGCCGCCGGGATGCTGGACGATCATGGCGATTTCTCCGGCCCGATATTCCCATCGCTTGTGCCGGCGGCGCTCGGCGCTCTTGCCGGCCGCAGACCCTTGGTCCAGGCGGCAGAGCAGCCTGCTCTGCTCGGCGCTGTCCAGGTGCAAATGATTGGTAAACTCAGCGCCCACCGATATCCCTCGTGCTGTACCCCCGATGCCTAAGCGGTATCGGTTGATCTCTCCGGCACGATAATTCTTGGCCGCCGGATCATCCTCGCGCACCTCCTCCGAGCCGGAGCAAACGGATTTAACGTACAAGCGCGGGGCGAAAAAGTGGTTTGCGGCGCCGGCTGCCGATAATCATGCGATCAGCTTCTTGCACCGTCATGTGGTCCTGGGGAGGCACACACCTTAGAATCCGCCTGCGATGACCTCACGACGCCCCACCAAGCAGATCAACGTCGGCAACGAACGGACCGGGATCGTCACGATCGGCGGGAACGCCCCGGTTTCCGTCCAAACCATGACCGCTGGCTACACCTACGACATCGACGCCTGTGTAGCGGAAATCAACCGGCTCGCCGCCGCGGGATCGGACATCGTCCGCGTGGCCGTCCCGCAACGCAAGGACACCGCCGCCCTGCCGGAGATTCTTCGCCAGACCGTCGTCCCCATCGTCGCCGACGTGCACTTCCACTATCAAAGGGCGTTGGAGGCGGTCGAAGCCGGCGTGCACAAGATCCGGCTCAATCCCGGCAACATCTCCGACCGTGATCAGGTCAACCGTATCATTGACGCTTGCAAGGAAGCCGGCATCCCCATCCGCATCGGCGTCAACGAAGGCTCCGTCGTCGAGCGCAAGGACAAGCAGACTCGGATGCAGGAGCTCGGGAAGTTCTTCTGCGACCATCGCCACGGGCATCTCATCGCGCTGATGATCGCCAAACTTGAAGAATACTTGGACATCTTTGCCGAGCGCGATTTCGATGATCTTTGCCTCAGCGCCAAGTCGATGGACGCGGGCATGGTGATCGACGTGTACACGGAAGTTTCCAAGCGGTTCGACTATCCGTTGCACCTGGGCGTCACGCACGCCGGGCCGAAAGAAACCGGCACCATCCGCAGCATGGTGGCGCTGGGGACGCTGCTGTCCAACGGCATCGGCGACACGGTGCGCATCAGCTACGCGTCTGATCACGTTCACGAAGTCGAGGATGCCCTGGAGATGCTGTATTGCCTCGGTCTGCGGCAACGCCAAGGTGCCGAGCTCATCGCCTGTCCCACCTGCGGTCGGATTCAAGTCGATCTGTTCACGCTCGTGCAGCAGGTGCGAAAGAAGCTGGCCGATGAGATCACCCTGCCAATCAAAGTGGCGGTGATGGGATGCGTGGTCAACGGCCCGGGGGAAGCGGAAGGCGCCGACGTGGCGGTCTTCGCCGGCAACCGCCGAGGGATCATCTACGTTCAGGGCGAGCGCGTCGCCAATGTTCCCGAAAACGAGATTCTCGATCGGCTGCTGGCGGAATGTCGCGACTTCCAGGACTGTGTGCAGCGAGGGGACGCGAAGCTTGGAGACAAGAACGTCCAGATCGTCCCCCCCGATCCCATAGGCGAACTGGGCAGCGGCATCCAAAAGATCGCCGCCGGACAGGTCGAGAAGCTGACCGTCGGCCAGACATAATTCAGATCGCCGCATCGTTCGTTCCACAACGCGGCGCCCGTCAACCCAACGGCGCATGGTGGTGCTTGGCCGGGTCGCTACACTTCGGGCATGGGTAATCGTTTGTCCTTGATGGCGCGGATGCTCGGCAGTTCGCTGCTGTGCGGAAGTTTCGTTCTCAACGCCGGGTGCTCGGCGGACGAGCCGTTCAATCCGTCGTTTGCGCTGACCTACGCCGACGCCAAGGCTGTTCTGCGCGAAATGAAACGGGACCCGAAGCCGCTACAACGCCCCTTGATCGTCGCCGGTGGCGTCCACGACCCTGGGTTCATTGCCTCCGGCGTCGTTCGCAAACTCCGGGCCCTAACGTCGTGCGACGATCGCATCATCAGCGTGTCGTTCTTTGGTCCAGGGCTGGGCACGTTCGAGGCCTGTGGCGAACATCTCGTCGACGCGGTCGAGCACGCATTCCCCAGCGACGACCCCGACATGACGGTACAAGTGGACGTCGTCGGATTCTCGATGGGCGGTCTGGTGGCGCGGCTCGCCGCGGGCCCGAACTCGCCCGGCAAACGTCTCAACATCAGGCGGCTGTTCACGATCAGCTCGCCGCATCGAGGGGCCAGGCTCGCCGGCCTCCCCACCGCTGATCAACGCACGATCGATATGCGGCCGGGCTCGGCCTTCCTCGCTGATCTGGATTCCCACCTCTCCGGGGCGGATTATGAACTTCTGGCGTACACACGGCTGGGCGACATGATCGTCGGCCCGGAGAATGCCTCTCCCCCCGGTATGTCGCCGTGGTGGGTCGCCAACGCCCCCTTCTCGCTGGCGCATATCTCAGCCAGCACTGACCCGAGGATCCTGGCCGACATCGCCCGTCGGTTGCGCAACGAGACGCCGTTCGCCACGACCCCCGCCTCGCCCCTGCCGGACAAGAAGACCACCGGCGACGAGAACCCGTGATGCATCCTCAGGGAACGATGGCCCGGTACTCGACCGGGCCGGGGCCCCTAGAGAAATCGCAAACGCAGCGACCGGCCCGTGAGCGGTCGCGCCTGTGCGCGCGAGCGAGGAAGCAACCACAGGTATGCACGGATGAACGCAGATTGACAAAGTCTTCGGAGCGAGCCGTCCCGATTCCATCGGGATCGCCCCGGTCCACGTCCAAATCCATTCACCCGGTCAGTTGCGCATACAAAGCCGCGAGCGGATACGTGTCGGAGGTGCCTCGGGAAACCCCCGGAATACCAGCCATGACTGGGCAATCGTTTCACTCGTCCGGACAACCTGTTAGGTAAACGGATGGCCCCTGATCAGTTGACGCCTGCGCAGGTGACGCCTGCGTAGTTGACATCCAAAGACCTAACACGTAGCGCGTCGTGGCGGTACAGTATCCCGCCGTACGTTAGCTACACGCCTCTTTGCGCGCGTTTGACATCAAGAACGCGTGCGGTTGGTTGTCGCCTGGTCGGGTGACAACCAAGGACCACACGGGTATGCGGGGAGGGGGAGATGAATCTCAAGAATGTTGTCATTTTTCGTTCGTTTTTTCCCCCATCTTTCCTGGGTTGCGCGTATAATGACTTGAGCATCACATCTGTGCTGGAGGGAAGCTGGCATGAGGCAATGGGCAGTAGGCATTAGGAAGAAGATCGCGAGGGCTGTTCTGGCCGCCGGCGTCATCGCCGCTTCGAATGTGGTATGCGCGCAGATTCCGTGCGGGGGGTATGAAGTTACGGCGATTATTCATGCACCCGAGTGTCCGCCGTTTGGATTTCCGCCCACGGTTGGGACGGCGATCAGCGAGCCGATCGACGGCGGGTTGCCGAATGTGGTCGGGTACTACTGGTGCCCAGCCGGAGAGGATCAGGCGTTCCTATGGATCGGCAATGAAAACAAATTCATCACGGTCCCGATGCCGCCGGGCACGATATCCAGCCGAGCTTACGGCATTGCGGGCACGCAGATCGTGGGCGCTTTCGATCTCAGTGGCGACGGGCTGGGCGGACTCGGCTTCGTTTATGATTACGAAACTGACGAATTCATCAACCTGGGAACCTTTCCACCAGGCAACTTCAGCATCGCTCGGGCAGTGAACACCAAGATGCAAGTGACGGGCTACTGGGGAAACTTTGTGAACGGAGATCCCGCCCGCGAGGCGTTCATCTGGGAGAACGGGCGTATGATAAGCCTCGCCCCAGACCTCGGCACACCCGGGAGCGAAGCGCATGATATCAACGGCACGGGACAAGTGACCGGTTGGATGGGGATTGCACCGCATATCAAATCGAATGCGTTCGTGTGGGATCAGGGCGAGGTCACTGTCCTGCCCGTCATTCCGGGCGGATTCTCCAGTGCGGGCGATGCGATTAATTCCCGAGGTGACGTAGCCGGGCTTGGGTGGATGTTCGACAAGGACGCGAACGAGGATGTCCGCCGCGCCTTTGCCTGGATCGACGACCAAATGATTCTGTTGGGTACGCTCCCGGCCTACCCAGACTCGTTCGCCCGAGGAATTAACGACGATCGCATCGTAGTCGGGTTCGCACAGACCAACGGGCAGCGCGCCTTCGTCTGGAAAGACGGGGTCCTAATGGCCCTGAATGATCTCATCTCACCAGATCTCGGCCTCGACATCAACGCCGCCTTGGCGATCAATCAGGCGGGCCAGATAACGGGGGTAGCGACGAGTCCGGACGGAGTAGTCGCGTTCGTTTTGACGCCGATCGAGCCGCCGGTCGGTGATCTGGATGGCGATTGCACCGTTGGGGCCTCGGATCTGTTGATCCTTCTGACGAATTGGGGGCCGTGCAAAGAATGCCCAAGCGATCTCGACGGCAACGGGTCGGTGGGAGCGAGTGATCTACTGATACTTCTCGTGAATTGGGGATAGGACGTAACCGCAGATGAACACAGATGGGGACAGAGAGAAGGGACGGAGGCACGTAGGCACGTAGGCACCAAGGGCAGAGCCGCGACCT
>JAZFYE010000059.1:0-3492 GCA_036475395.1 Phycisphaerales bacterium | reverse complement strand
CAAGAAGGCCGGTAGCTTTGACACCATCCGCGCGGAGCTGAACAACGGCGACTTCGACCTGGTACTCTCCGGCATGACCCGGACGCTGCAGCGGGCGCGCGAGGTGAACTTCACCGACGGCTACTATAACGCCGGCCCGATCGCCATGGTCAGCAAGAAGAGGGACCTGGGCAAAAAGGCGACGTCCTATGCCGATTTCAACGTGCCCGAGGCGGTCCTCTCGGTGCAGTCGGGCACCACCGGCGAGAAGGCGGCGAAGCAGTTCTTCCCCAAGGCCGAGATCCACTCGTTCCCGTCTACCCCGCTGGCGATCCAGGAAGTGATCGACGGCCGAGTCGACGCGTTGATCAATGACGACGCCAACGTCATTCCGACCTTTCAGAAGATCGGTTCCGCTAATGTGGTGTTGTGCTGCCCCGTGATCGCCGAGCCAGGCTCGCCTTCTGAAATCCGCTCCACGATTAGCCTGCTGACATCGGAGGTTTATGGCATGGCCGTCCGTTTCGGTGACGAGGATTTGCTCCACTGGTTGAACCTGTTCATCGAGCAGACCAAAACCACCATCGTCGTCACCGACGAACTGGCGAAGACGTACAAACTGAAAAGCGATGCCATCGGCCAACCCATTCTGTCCGCCCTAAGGGCGAAGTGGGGTCTGTAAGACGGGCAACGCACCCGTTCGCCGGTGGTCCCCGGGGGGACCCAGAGGCGTGTCCCCCCGGTCATGTGGTGCGGGGGGCCTCTAAGGGCATAATGCCCGGGGAGGCGAGGGTGAATCGTGTGCTGACGCCAGCGCACGTCAGGGACGCCGCGCGTAGCGGTCCGAGAGCGTGAGGCCCGCCGTCGCCCAGCGGGCGTGGTGGTATACCCCGCTCCAGCTTTGCTGGCGCGTGTCGGTGGTCGCCACGATCCTGTTTGCCCTGGGCTGGTTCGCCTATCAGGGACTGGCCGACAGCTACAACTTCCAATGGGACAAAGCGTGGAAGTTCGTCACTCGCTATCACAGCGGGTTGGTGATGACGCTGGAGGTTTCGGCTGTCGCGGCAGTGGGGGCGACGGTGCTCGGCCTGTTGATCGCGTTGGGGCGCCTGTCGCCGTGGGTGCTGGTCCGCGATCTCACCGGGCTTTACATCCACACCATCCGCAACCTGCCGTTCATCGTTGTGATGCTGATCTTGTTCTTCGGGCTTCGCAAAGTGACGGGCCTGAATACCGTGACCGTGCTCGGCCACACCTTCGAGGCGCCGTTCGTGTGGGGCTCGATCGCGTTGGCCCTTTACGAGGCGTCCTACATGGCCGAGATCATTCGCGCCGGCATCCAGTCGGTGCGATCCGAACAGATGGAGGCGGCGCGGTCCATGGGCATGACCTATCTGCAGGCCATGCGTTACGTGGTCCTGCCCCAGGCGATCACCGTCATCATTCCGCCGAGTACAGGCATTTTCATCGGCATGGTCAAGGAATCGGCCCTGCTCTCGATCATCGGACTGCCGGAACTGACACGCACGGCCGTCGATCTGTTCGCTCCGGTCAGGCGCCCCTACACCTTCGAATTCTACGTGTTCCTGGCCGGGTATTACCTGGCGATCGTCGTCCCCTTGAGCTTCCTTTCCCAGTGGCTCGAAGGACGGCTGGGCGTCCACTCAAAAATCGGCGAGGAGGCCGCCCGTGGCATATAACGCGGCCAATCAACTGCATGTCCCGTTGCTGGAGCGGCGTGGTGCCTGGGTGCTCCGCGGGTTCATCATCCTGGGCCTGCTGGTCCTGATGTTGTGGTTCCTTCATTTCCAACTGTCGAAATCGTACAGCTTCCACTGGCTGATCGCGTTCAATTTCATTCCCTATTTCAACGAAGGGCTGCTGCTGACCATCAAGGCCTCCCTCATTGCCGGGGTGGTGGGAACGGTTCTCGGCCTTTTCATCGCGTTGGCCAGGCTTTCGCCCTTCACGCAGTTGCGCGATCTGGGGACGCTATACGTCCACACCTTCCGCAACGTGCCTTTTTACGTGTTCGTCCTCCTCGTCTATTTCGGAATTGGCCGGGCAATCGATGTCAGGCCGCTGGTGGAGGCATTGGGCGGCATCGTCGACGAGCGCCTGTTCTGGGGTGTGGTGGCGCTGGCCGTATTCGACGCCGCGTTCATCTCCGAGATCTTCCGCGCCGGTATCCTGTCGGTGCACGCCACGCAAAAGGAGGCGGCGCGGTCCATGGGCATGAGCGCGACCCAAGCCATGCGCTACGTGATCCTGCCGCAGGCGTTCCGCAACGTCATCCCGGCGCTCACCGGCGAATTAATCGCGCTGGTTAAGGAGACGGCGCTGTTGTTTGTGATTTCCCTGCCCGAGCTGACCCTCGTCGCGCGCGAACTGGCCGCACACGAAGGCAACACCTTCGAGTTCTATACGATCCTCGCCGTCTATTACTTGATGCTCACCCTGCCCCTGGCCGGGGCGTCGCACCTTCTGGAAAAAAGGCTGGCGCTCAATGATCGACATTAAGAACGTCCACAAGTGGTTCGGCAGCCTGCACGTTCTCAAGGGCATCAACCTGGCCGTCGACGAGGGCGAGGTACTGGTGCTTGTGGGCCCCAGCGGCTCGGGTAAGTCCACCCTGTTGCGCTGCATCAACGGATTGGCCAGGGTCAACGAGGGTCAGGTCGTCGTCAATGGCGTAGACATCCAAGGCCCGAAGACCAACCTCAACCACGCCCGCCAGCGGATCGGCATCGTGTTCCAGCAGTTCAACCTGTTCCCCCACATGTCGGTGCTCAAGAACATCACCATCAGTCCCGTCAAGGTCAAAGGGGTGCCGGCCGAAGAGGCCCACCAAACGGCCATGCGGCTTCTTGAGCGGATCGGTATGCCCGAGAAGGCTGCTGTTCATCCCGACCAGCTTTCAGGTGGGCAGCAGCAGCGCGTGGCCATCGCCCGGGCGCTGGCCATGCAGCCCGAGGTGATGCTGTTCGACGAACCCACGTCGGCGCTGGATCCGGAGATGATCAAGGAGGTACTGGACCTCATGCGCGAGTTGGTCGACGAGAATATGACCATGGTCGTGGTCACCCACGAAATGGGCTTCGCACGCGAGGTCGCCGACAAAATGGCCTTCATGGACGGCGGTGTGATCGTGGAGCTCAGTTCTCCGGAACAGTTCTTCGAGCCGTCCCGCGACGACCGCATCTCCAATTACGCGCGTCTCATCAGTTAGTGGCGCAGTGTGCCTTGCGGTGACGATTCGTTGCCGGCGTTCAACACGATGTAGGGTCGGTCCGCGGCAAAGAGACGAGGGTGGTGCTCCTTCTCGTGGATATCAACAACCCATGGAGTACCTGTCCCTACCAATAACTCTGTCCACCGCAGAAAACCTTGGATCTTCGCCTGACGGCCGTAATCGTCACCTTCCCGTACGTAAACCGCTTACCACTGCAGGATGCGACCTAAAACTGAGGCGGATGGAATTTTTGGTAGGCACAATACGTCGGACCCCGATCG
>JAZFYE010000058.1:0-8657 GCA_036475395.1 Phycisphaerales bacterium | reverse complement strand
CCGTGCGCGAAGTGCTCGATATCGCCGGCGATATCGACGGGCAGATCTACATGCGCGACTTCAAGCTCATCGATCAGTCGGACATGATCTGTTCCTACATCCCCGAGCTCCCCGGGGGCATGCCGGGCCTCTCCAGCGGCGTAGAGCGCGAACTCCAGCACGCCTTTGAGCACACCAAGGAAGTCTACGTTGTGTGGAAACCGAAGAAGACGCCGTCGCCGTTCATCACCGAGACTGCAACGAAGATCTTCTCAAGCGTCGAAGAGGCGATTGGCTATTTCCACGAAAAAGGCATGGTCCCTCAGCGGGGATTATTCGAGATCTAACTTTACTGGACTTTCGTAAGCAGGTAGCAGCTTTGATTCCATCACCCGGCGACATCATGAAGCGACGATCGACCGTCGTGAGCATTCTGCGCGGCGCCGGTCTCTTCTTCGCGTTGTGGATACTTGTTCCGCTTGTCTCCTGGCTCGGCGAGGGATTTAGTGATGGTGACGTTCTCGACCTGTTTTACTATGCGGGCAGAATCGCGACTATTGTGATCTTGTCATCGATATCCAGCGCGTGCGTGCTGTTCGCCCGACCGTTATCAAAGTGGATCGTGCCCATCGCCGAGCCTCGTTGCCCTCGATGTGATCACATGCTCAGGCATCTGGCGACGCCGCGCTGCAGCGAATGCGGGCTTCGGCTCCCCGACGAATTGGTCCAAGATGAGCCGCCGCACGTCGAACCGCCGCCTCGTCGATGACCGTACTATCCCCTCCATGCCCCGCTACCAGCTCACTGTGGCGTACGAGGGGACTGATTTCCACGGCTGGCAGCAGCAGCACCAGCCGGGCGAGGAGCCGTTGCGCACCGTGCAGGGCGTGCTCGAGCAGGCGGTCGTCGATGTTGTTCGTGAGCCGATTACGTTAACGGGGGCCTCTCGAACTGATGCCGGGGTCCACGCGCGTGGTCAGGTCGCTGCCTTCTCCTGCGAAGCCAGCATCGAACCGAAGCGCCTGGCGGCGGCGGTGAACTCCCGTCTGCCCGACGATGTGCAGATCCGCCGGGCGTCGATCGTCGATGACGACTTCTCGCCGATCAACGACGCCGTGGCCAAGGGATACCGCTACCGCATCGCCTACGGGAATCGGGGCCGTCATCTGCCTCCACTGTTCGGTCGCAGGTTCGTTTACTTCAGCGGATACGAACTTGATCCAGCCAGGATGAACGACGCCGCCCGTTACCTGATCGGCGAGCACGACTTTGCAAGTTTCACCCGGCTCAACCACGGCCGCGAAAGTACCGTGCGGACAATCCACGATTGCACGGTGACGGCTCTGGCAAGACGCCGATGCCGAATCGACATCAGCGGCGACGGATTCCTTTACAACATGGTGCGAATCATCGCCGGAACCCTCGTTGATGTCGGTCGCGGCAAAATCCAGCCGGACGACATCCCCAGGATTCTAAGGGCGGTCGATCGCACCGCTGCCGGAACGACACTCCCACCGGAGGGGCTATTCCTCATGTGGATTAAGTATCCGGAGCAATCGCCGTGAGGATCATGCACATCTCCACGCGCTTGATCCTTGGTGGATCGCAAGAGAACACTGTCCTCTCATGCGAAGGACAAGCTGACGCGGGACACACGGTGAATCTGGTCTACGGCCCAATCTACGGACCGGAAGGATCACTGCTTGAGCGCGTCAAACAACACGGCGGGATCGAAACGATCCAGACGCCCAACCTCGTCCGAGACCTGTCGCCCTTACGCGACGTGCGTTGTTACTTTGATCTGAAGCGGATCATTGCACAACGTAAGCCGGATGTGGTGCACACGCACTCCTCCAAAGCCGGCATTCTGGGGCGGCTCGCCGCATGGAAGGCGCGCGTGCCGTGTGTTGTCCACACCATCCACGGCTTGGCGTTTCATCCCTACCAGAAAAAGTGGCGCAACGCGATCTATATCGCCTCGGAGCGCTTCGCCGCCCAGCGTTGCCACCGCATTGTTTGTGTCGCTGATGCGATGCGCGACCAGGCCCTGGCGGCGAGGATCGGACGGCGTGGCCTATACGTCACGGTGTATTCCGGGATCGAGACCGAGCCGTTTGTTCACCCGAAGCACTCACGGCAGGCGATGCACACTGAACTCGGCTTGGCCGAGGACGATTTCGTCTTGGGAACGATCGCGCGCCTGGCCGAGCTGAAAGGGCACGACGATCTGTTGGACGCCCTTTCGCCGATGATGCACACACATCCCAACCTCAAGCTCTTGTGGGTCGGCGACGGCTGGTGGCGAGATCGGCTGATGAAACGAATTCAGAGTCTGGGGCTTGAGTCGCAAGTCGTCCTCACGGGCCTGGTTGGACCTCAGCGCATCCCAGAATGCCTCGGAGCGATGAACGTGCTCGTTCATCCAAGTTACCGTGAGGGGTTGCCGCGGGCCGTTCCGCAAGCGCTGCTCAGCGGCGTGCCGGCCATTGTCTATGATGTGGATGGCGCCAAGGAGGTGTGCATCGACGGCGAAGTCGGTCGACTTGTGCCGCCGGGCGACTTGGTGGCCTTACGCGATGCGGTTCAGTGGATGATGGATCATCCAAAGGAGCGACAGGAGATGGGACAGCGCGGACGCGAGCGCTGTGAGGACCGCTTCGCCGCAGCGCAGATGGTGAAGAAACTGGAGACGATCTATGCCCAGGTGCTGGCTCAACGCGGCGACGATCGCGCTGGCCATCGTCGGGACCGCGAGCCCTAGGGTCGCGCCGTCAGCGCCGCGAGCGCTCGACCCGGCCAGCCTTCCCCCGCCGCTCGGCCTGAACTCGTATGCCGGGCATTGCGTCGGCATCGTCCGCGAGGAACTGCTCGACCTCGCCGACCGCGAATCCGGCGCCGATTCGCTGAGGCAGGACATATTGAGAGCATCGATGAACCTGCGCCGCCTGGCCATCGAGTTGTTGGAACAGGGCGACCACGCCGGGGCAGACGGCAGCCTCGCCGTCGTGATCGGCTACCGCCTGTTCCGGGGCCGGGAAGAACTCGATCATGCCCTGAATGGACTCGTTCCACTCGGGCACGGCCTGGAATCGGGATCAGGGGGGGCGGATCAGGACCTTGAGAATCGATTCGACAACGCAACGGTAGCGCTGCGCCGCTTCAACGAACGCGCGTTGGTGCTACCGGCTGACTTGCCCGTGAGTGATCCTGCAGCGCTGGACAGGATCGTCGCCTCGTTGATATCGGGATTGATTCCGGCTGTACGGCTGGCAACTTTGGGCCCGATCGTGAACCACTGGATCCCGGCTGCCGCCACGACTCCCACGCCGGCCATGATCGCGGCCGGGTTGGACCAGCGACGCACATCGAGCCCGCGGAAGATCCAAACGCTTGGGCAGATCAGCGCCCGCTTGGCCACAGCGCCAATCCGGCAAGATACGCGTGACGAAATATCGGCGATCGTCACCCTGCTGCAACAACGTGAAGCCTTCGCCGAATTGCGTCTGAGCGTTGCGGCGTACCGGTCGCTGCTGTCACGGACGCTTGACTTCACTGAAGCGGTCGCCGGCGCCGATTGGTTGGATCAGGCGTTCAAGGACGTACTCCAAGATCAGCTCTACGACGCGGTGGCCTTGTTCAAGGACAAACAAACGCGCGAGCGCAGCGAGGCACGGCTGGAGCGCCTGGTGACTTTGTCCACCATCATCAATCACGCCTCGTCGCTCGCACCGCGCCGTATCGATGTGCGACCAATTGGCGCGATGCTCACGGTAATGGTCCAACCCGTCCAAGAGCCAGGCGATGCGGCGCCGGCGCATCCCGGAACGATCCTCGCCGTGCTGAAGCGCATGATCGCCTATCGGGAATTGGATGAGCCCCAGATTCCCAGAGAGCTGCGGATCGTTCGGCGCAAACTCGATGATCGCTACCGCGCGGCGGAGCGAGCGCTCTTCGAGCAGCTCCAGACCTTCGCCGACAACCCGGAGGCGCTGACCGACCCGGCCTTCACCACCCTCCTCGCCGATCAGAAGCAATACCTGGAAGATCTTCAGCGGATCGAAGAACTGCCAAGCTGGATCGACAAACTAAGCCTGCTCGCCCCGCGGTCAGCGGGACTTGTCAAGGCACAGATCGAGAAGCTGAGTCGATGGCTGCTGGATCGGACGCGTCGCCCCGATGCCGTGCTTGCGCTGAATCGACTGGAACAACAACTGCACCTGTTCTATCCGTTGCCGTTTGAGCACCGTCTGCGCCGGACGGATCGTGAGGTAATCACGGCCACCGGCGCCCGACACGAGCAACTTGTTCAAGTCATCGACAAACGTCGGAGCCAATGGGTCCGAACCCTCGCCGACGGCGACGATGATAGTAAAGCCGCCAACCGGATGCTGTTGCTGCACCGATTGACGCAGACGCTGGCGGATGTCGTCGAGCTGCTTCGTCTGACAGGCGAGGCGCCAGCGTTGGATCGCTGGTCAGCCTGGGAATTAGGGGCTGACTCGATCGCGCGGACGGTAGCCGATCTGCCGACTCGGCTCAAGCTCGCGACCACCGCCGCCATCGACGAAGACGACCAGTCGCTGCGATTGCAACTGGAGCGTATCGACCGCGACGCACCGCTGGGCAAACTCGCCGGCCGGTTGGGGCAGATCCTCGCTGAGCCGCTGGAGCGTCTGCCCGATGGCGCGCAGGCGGTGCTCGGGCAATCGGTGCATCCGCCTCCGGACGACGCCTGGATGGTTTCGCGGCGCACAGAGCTGGCGGATCTCTGCCGATACGCGCTCGAGCAGCAGCATGCCAGCTCCACTGGGCAGGTCGATCTGGCCGACGCCCTCGCCATTTATGTCAATACGTTAGCTGAGGAGCTGCTGGCCGACCTCGGCGAGCCCCGATCGGCCGGGCCTGGCGTGATCGGCTTCAACGGAAATTGACCCGGCCTCAACGCACGGCCAACGCCGGCTCCGCCCCAAAATAGCCCCGGCAGTGTCTCACCCTTTATGATCCGACGCCATGACAAACATTCTTGTAGTCGGCCCACATCCTGACGATCAAGAGCTGGGCATGGGGGGCACGATCGCCAAGCTCACCGAGCAGGGGCACGACGTGCTGCTGCTGGACATGACCAATGGTGAGCCGACGCCGCACGGCGATCCACAGACGCGGGCCGTTGAGGCTGCCAAGGCCGCTGAGATTCTCGGCGTGAAGCGCCGCCTCCTGGACCTGCCCAACCGTGTGCTCGAGCACAATACCGAATCGCGACATTTAGTTGCCGGCGTGATTCGTGAACATCAAGCTCAGATCGTGTTCGCCCCTTATTTTCAGGACGCCCATCCCGACCACGTGGCCACGACGCGCATCGTCGAGGATGCGCGTTTTGATGCGAAGCTGACGAAGATTGATCTGCCGGGCGAGCCGATCTATCCCAAGTGGTTGTTCTACTACTACTGCACGCACTTGCGCTGGGTGGCTGATCCCAATTTCCTTATCGACATCACCGGATACGAGGATCGCAAGCGCCGGTCGATCGTGGCGTACGAGACGCAGTTCGTGATGCCCCAACGGAATCAGCGTGTGGTCGAGTGGATCAAATCCACCAACGAATATCTCGGGAGCCGCATCGGCGTCACGTCGGCCGAGCCGTTCTACACGAAGGAACCGATCGGGCTGACGAGCTTGGAGTCGTTGACGCTCTTGTAGAAGAGGAACATCGGTGATGCAAGTCCGGCTTGCTGAGTTTGACGATCTACTTGCCATCCTTGCGATCAGCAATTGGGCGGCGATCAATACAGCCGCCAACTTTGCGCTTGAGCCGGAGACGTTGGAATCATGGCAGACGGAATGGCGCGAGACGAATCAGATGTATCCGTGGTTCGTTGCGTTCAACGGCGAATCTCAAATCGCTACGACGGACCCAACCCACCCCCAAGCTTCCTCCCTTGAAGGGAGGGGGAGTGTTGTCGGCTTTGCCAAGGCGTCGCCATGGAAAGGGCGATGCGCCTATGCCTACAGCGCCGAAGTGACCGTCTTTGTGCATCCGGATTACCACGGCCACGGCATTGGCAAGGCGCTCTATGGCCGGCTCATTCCGACACTCAAGGCCCAGGGGTATCAGTCCTTGCTCGCAGGAATCACCCAACCCAACGAGGCGAGCGTGCGCTTGCACGAATCGTTCGGCTTCCAGCGCGTGGCGCTCTTCGAACGAGTCGGATGGAAGTTCGATCAATGGCACGACGTCGGCTATTGGGAGCTGTTGCTGCAAGGCGCGGCAACGTCGCCAAGCCCGATCATTGCGGTTCGCGAAGCGGCGAGCCGGTTGGAACTGACGGCTGGTTAACGCCGCGCCAGTTCAAGCACCTGTGCTGCCGAAGCCGCCGGCGCCGCGGACGGTTTCGTCCAACGCATCAACTTCGGCAACGGCGCAGCGCTCGACTGGGGCCACGACCATTTGAGCGATGCGCATCTTCGGTTCGACGACAAACGGTTCTTTGCCGAGGTTGATCAGGGCCACGATGACCTGGCCGCGATAGTCAGCGTCGATGGTGCCGGGCGAATTGGCAACGGAGACCCCGAACTTCGTTGCGAGTCCGCTGCGCGGGCGTATCTGAGCTTCGAAGCCCGGGGGCAAGGCCATCGCGAACCCACACGGCACACGGCCAATATCGCCGGGCTCGATCGTCACCGGATTCTCCAGTGCCGCGTGCAAGTCCATTCCGGCCGCGTGCTCGGATTGATATTCCGGCACGACCGCATGCGGCGAGAGACGTTTGATGCGAAGTGCGATCTGGCTCATGCAACACAGCGTACCATCTCGCGCACAAAAATGCCGCGTCGATTGGACGCGGCATGCGATGAAGCGATGTGTGAGACGCTCTAGAAGATCAGCCACCAGCTCAGCAGGAGAATGATCACCGCGCTGGCGGCGAGGCTGACGAAGAGGATCATGCGGGCGTTGGGCGCGCCATGAGCGGTTTCGATCGGCCGACCGCCTTTGGCGCCATACCCGACACATCGCAGCGGGAGGCGGGCCAGCGCCCGCTGCCACCCGGAAAGATGGCGCCCCCTGTACGCCCGCCAGCCGTTGAGGTTGACCAGGAACGCCAGGGCGATGACGTACCCGATCAGGCCCGACCGCCATGTATCCGGCGACGCAATCCACCACAACAGCATGGCAAACGCGCCGCCGATCGTGAAGGCGATATAGACGCCGCCGTCGGGCACGGTGCGCCGCGCAGGTTGACTGGTTGAACTCTTCTTCGATCGACCTCTGGATGCCGATTTGGTCATCGCACCGATTGCGTGCCTGCGCGAATGGAATCGATCAAGTGTGATGTTGTCCCATTGTGCTGTCCGACGCCATCTCCAAACAGCTCGTCAACGTCGCGAATCATTTCGCGTGTGGCGGCGATAGCGTTGTCGATAGCGCTTCGGCCGGTAACAAGCTTCAACGGATCGGTTCGACCGGCCTCGGCCAGACGGCGTTCGGTGCGGGTGCGCTCAGCCAGCAACCGGTCGAGCAGGGCGTCGGCCTGGTCGCGTACCCCGATCGGTTCAGTACCACGTTGGCGATTGTTTGGGGTGCTCATGGGCGATCCCGAAGCTCGGTTCCTCGTTGGCCGCATCCACCCGTCGCGGGGCCATCGGGATGAGGCGATATGATCCGCACCGCGGGCCTCAGATGCAAGCTGGGGGGTATGAGCCTCATTGGGAATTACTCGTAAAGCCTTTCATTTCAACAACTTCTACGCTGCCACCGGCTGCAGTTCCCCTGTTATCAGCCGGCGGATGACCGCGGCGACACGAACGCGGTCCCGGCTACGACGTTGCGTTGACAGTTCTACCAGCATTTGTTCGATCAGTTGGTCATCCACCTCCGGCAATCTCGTGGCCAGGATGTCTGGATGGGCGGTCGGCACGAGGGCATGAGGATCGCGAGCCAGTTGTTCATGCCGCTTCTCGCCCGGTCGCGCGCCGGTGAAGACGATGCGCATCTGCCCGGTCGCCTCCGATGCCGCCGCGTCGTCCGGTAACTTGGGGCACAAACCATACGCTTCGATGAACCGCAGGGCCAGATCCACAATGCGCACCGGCTGACCCATATCGAGGATGAACACGTCTCCGGCCGAAGACGACGCATCGAGAAGCGCCGCGCTTTGCATGACCAACGCCGCGGCCTCGGGGATCATCATGAAGTAGCGCGTCATGGCCGGGTCGGTCACGGTGATAGGGCCGCCTTCCGCCAATTGCTTGGCCCAGGTATCCAGCACGCTTCCCGTTGAACCAAGTACGTTGCCGAATCGCACCATCGCGAATCGCGTTTGTGATCGCTTGCCGACATATTGAACATAGAGTTCAGCCAGTCGTTTGGTCATCCCCATGATCGAGCGCGGCTTGACGGCTTTGTCGGTGCTGATCATCACGAACCGCTCGACGCCAACAGCATCGGCCGCATCGGCGACGGATTTCGTCCCGAAGAGATTGTTGTCCACCGCCGCGGCAGGATGGTCCTCCATCAGCGGAACATGCTTGTGAGCCGCCGCATGGAAGACAAGGTCCGGCTGGATCAGTTCGAAGTGCGCACGCGTGGCCTCAGGCTCGACGATATCGTGAAGGAGCGCACGGCGAGCGAGTTCGGGCGCGAAGCGCGCGATCTGGCGATCGATTTCAAAGAGGGCGTTCTC
>JAZFYE010000057.1:0-7940 GCA_036475395.1 Phycisphaerales bacterium | reverse complement strand
GGCGGCAGACCTCGAGAAGAACAGGGCGATGGAGTGGTCGAGCCCGGCCGTCATGAGGTGGTTGTCCTTCGGAATCCCGCGCAGGACACTGCCCGGGCACGAGAACTCGCGCCCCTTTTCCTCACGCGTCACGTCCACCAAGGGGAACTCAAACAGATCGATCGCCCATTGGCACGATGAGCCCAACGTCACCAGCGTGCCACCGCCGCGCACGAACTCCTCCACCGCGACGGCCCCCTCCGGCGCGAGTCCCCCGGCGTAATCATCCGGCACCGAGCCCGATTCCCGCCCCCGATCCAGTTGCCCCGAACCGACGCTGGGAATGATCAATACATCGAGGAAGTCACCCAGCGCTCCCGCCCGCAGCATCTCGTTGCGGACCGTGACATAGGGGAACTCAAACGTGTCGAACACGTACCGCATCCAGCCTTCATCCATGCTCCCCGACCACGGCGAATAGAGACCAATGCGCGGTAGGGTTTGGAGTGTCACCAACGCCTCTTGATCGTTTGCTTCCTGCTCGGAGGTAAAGAACAACCCTTCGCGTTCGCCGGTGGCGGCAAAGGTCACGGCCTGGCCGTCCGTGAGCGCGTTGACCACCTTGGTCCACGTACCACTGTGCTGACTGGACATGACGTTGTCCGGCTGGTCCAGTAGGCGCGGATCGCCGCCAAACCCCGCTACCGCCTCGTCGGCACTCGTTACAGGCTGAAGAGGTGCATCAAATTCCTGAATCACCTCGACGCGCCTTACCCCAAGCAGGAACGGCAGCGTCCAGCCGGCCACATCGTACGGCGGCTTCCCATCCGGATACCGCTGCACCTCAAATAGATCCTTGACGTGCGAACCATAGGGTTGACCGCGAAAGATCACGATCGTACCTGCGGGATAGCTTCGCTCATCGGCCTTGATCGGGGCATCGGTGATATGGAGCTCGACCCCCGCCAGCAACAACACCTCAACAAGACGCTTCACCGCGCCTGGATCGCGGTTGTCGCTGGGAATAAGCCACGCGCGCGGCGCAGATTCGCGCCCCTTATTGATGGTTCGTTCGGCTGCTTCGAGACTGTTGCGCAGCCAAGTTTGAGGTTCGCGGCTCAAACTGCCCAGCAGCGATCGTCCAAATGCCATCTCGTAGTCGATGATGTCGCGCAGCCGCCACCAGCCGCCCGGCCAGGGATTCGGGAACTGATTGGACGGCGCGTATCCATCCAGACCGCGCGGCGCCCGGAGGTCGGTCTTCGGCAGAAAGATCGGTGAGGCCAGGCGTACGGATGCCCCTTCGGTCAGCAGACCGATGATGTTGTGGCGCACCGGGACGTTGCGGTTGCCCCCGTTCCACCACATATCGTAGGAGACGCCGGTCGAGATCCCGGCCAGTCCTTCGCGTGTCATGTCCAGGAGGGCACGGCTTCCCAGCGCGTCGATGCCGGAGATGATCGCCGGGTCGAGATTGGGATTCAGCGGATCGCGGAACGGTGGGACGAACATGCGTTCGCGGCTCGATCCCTGTTGATGAACGTCCCAGTACACCTGCGGACGCCACTGCGAATACAGAAGGTCCGTGACGATGCGCGTCTCGTTTTGCGTGAGCATGAACCAGTCGCGGTTGTTGTCGTGACCTGCATAGAACTGATACAGCTTCGGCAGTCCGGAGGCCTCGTGCGGCGTGCCGACGGTTTCGCGGTACCATTCGACGACATGGTCTAATCCGTCCGGATTTGTCGTATAGATCACGACAACGAGATTGTCGCGCGCCGATTTGTATGGTTCGTCATCCGACGTGGCCAGGTTGTAGGCGAACTCCATTGAAAACTGCGAACCCGCCGTCTCCGTGGAGTGCATTTGGCACGAGACGAAGAGGATGACCTTGCCGTTGGCGATTGCGATTTGCTTCTGATCATCCGTCGTACTGCGCGGGTCGGCGAGCGTTTTCGCATAACCCTTGATTCGGTCCAACTGCGCAAGGTTCTGGGGACTGGAGATGATCGCGATGAGAAAATCGCGGCCCTCCGTCGTCTCGCCCGCCTTGAGCGTAAGGACGTTGGGGCTTTCGTCGCCCAGCTTGCGGTAGTAGCTGGCGACCTCGTTCCAGTCAGCCAATTCGAAGTCCACGCCGAGTGGTCGCCCAAGGTGCTCGCTGGGCGTCGGAATGTGCTGGCCGATGGCCACACTACAGGCGGGGAGGGCGAGAACGGCGCTGGTGGCAAGATGAAGCAGTGATCGCATGATGACTCCTCGATAGTTCACGGTGCGTCGAGATGCTAACGGACAATCCCTCGCGGTGCGACCGCCTTGTCGCCAATGCGCGATCACGAGCCGGCGATCACAGCGGCTACGATTGGGCTCGATGATCCGACGGACGAACCCCAATTCGCCAACTCCGCTGGCGGCCGTGCTCGGCCTGACCGTGCTGGCTTCGATCGGCACCGGGGTGATATGGAACGGCGTCCCCTTCATCGCCGAGCACGATTACGGCTATACACAAACCCAAACCCTCCTGCTGTACTTCGTCATCGGCGTGACGTACCTCGGCGGCGCGTTCACGGCCGGGCGGCTGCTGCGAGCGGTCAAGAAATGGCTCACGCCGCGCGCCGTACTTGGCGTCATACTCATCGTGCAGTCGGCCGTTTGTCTTGGACCGTGGTTCATCGACCAGTCTTGGATGCTCTGGATCGTCGTCGGTTCAACGAGCCTGCTGGCGTCGTTCCTCTGGCCGATCATCGAAAGCTATCTCACCGCGGGTCGCCATGGCCGGGAGATGCGCTCGGCAATCGGATGGTGGAACGTGGTGTGGACGAGTGCTGTTGCGGCGTCATTGTGGTTTCTGGCCCCGTTTATGAGATTCGACGCCCGAATGGCCATTGTCGCGCTGGGCGGGCTCAACGCCGTTGCGCTCGTGACGCTGATCTGGTTCAACCGCGCGCCTGGTGTTCATGATGAGCAGCAGTGGGAAGCATCGATCACGCCGCAGTATTCACTCCTGTTGCAATCAGCGCGTGTGTTGCTGCCGTTGAGTTACGCGCTCAACGCCGCCATTGGGCCGTTGTTGCCGTATCTGCTGAGTCGCTTGGAAGTTGAAGTGATTTGGAAGACGCCCGTCGCGGCGACATGGATGATCGTGCGGGTCGTGGCGGTGGCCGTGATGTGGCGGATCGGGTTCTGGCACGGGCGGTGGGGGACGTTGCTGTTTGGCGCTGCCGCGATGACCGGTGGATTCGCGCTGATTGTTCTCGCACCAACGCTTGCGGTGATCTTCGTCGGGTTCGGCGTATTCGGCGCGGGGATCGGTATCATCTACTACGCCGCGCTGTACTACGCCATGTCCATCGGTAAGGGCCAGGTCGATGCCAGCGGCAAGCACGAAGGGCTTATTGGCATCGGCTACGCCATCGGCCCCGCGTCCGGCTTGATTGGGATGCAGCTTCCACAGCTACTGCATATAGAACTCGCGCAGGAAGCCGGAATCGTCTTCGTGGTCTGGACGTTAGTGGCTCTCGCGGCATTCCCCGCCCTTCGGCCGTACTTCAAGGCGAGAACAATGCGCCGCTCAGCGCATAACATCACACCATGAAGGGGCGACTACGCAAACTCGTATTCTTTGTGCTCCTCGGCGCGATCGTCAACATCGCCGTGGCGTGGGGATCGTCCGTTCTCATTGGCTTCGCGGAGACAACCAGTGACATCCGCGCTGTTCGAGGCTCCCCGGTCGGTGCTTGGCTCGTCAAAACGTACAACAGGTTCTCTGCGTTTCGAGTGGAGTGGTTCCGCTCTCGCAACTCGGCCCCCAATCAGTCTGAAGGGCCATCGCCTGCGGACCTCGTCCCGACATGGATCGCGTACGATCCGGAATTGAATGAGAATCGCAGGGTAGAATTGTGGGACGCTGAGGCGCGAGGATGGCCGCTGCTGGCGTTGTGGTCTAAGCCAGTATCTTTTTACGAGGTATTGGACGGGACTCGCCACCCTCTTCCTAAAGAAGGCACAATTGAATTGCCACTCTCGCCGTTCAGGGGTGGAATGGGAGTTATGCCGAAGGTTCTCCCTCTTCGCCCAATCTGGCTGGGCTTCGCGATCGACACGATCTTCTATGCGGCGATCCTGTGGTTGCTTTGGTCAAGTCCGTTTGCTGCCAGGCGATTCATCCGCCGCAAACGCGGGGTGTGCATCAATTGCGGGTACGACCTGCGCGGAAGCGAGGATAAAGGCTGCCCTGAGTGTGGTTGGCAGCGCGCGGTAGAACCTGTGCGATGATAGGGATAGGGTCACACAGGAGTGACTTACGATGCGCCTTATGTTGACCACAATTGCGACGGTACTAGTTACTCTCGCGAGTTGTGACGACCACGGCAAGAGTCTCAATCAGAACGCCCTACCTGCCGCGAAACACGCTGACCAACCCCTTCGAGATGAGAAGCAAGGAATGAACGAGCCAAGTGGTGCTGAGACGGGCTTCCCGGGCTTTGAGCCACCGGAGGCAGACCAACATCATTCCCTTGAGGATCTGCTTGTTTGGCGATACGAACTCGCGGAGACCGCCAGCGTCGCTCTCCCACCAAATGGCGTCAATCCAAATCCACTTGTCGTGCGCGATATTGTGATCGCATCGGTATTCAGTCCGGGCGAGATTGTGGCGGTTGCTCGGGAAACCGGCGGCGAGTTGTGGAACTTGCATCTTCAGGAGCTTGGCAGTTCTCATGTCAGTTTTGCCGATGGTGTGCTCTATGCCAAGACCTCGCGGACGCTCTACGCTTTGAAGCTAGATAGTGGAGAGGTGATTTGGAAATGGACTCCCTATGACGTGGAGGGTGAATGGGTCTATTCGTCCCCTACTCTCGAAGGTGATCGGCTCTTTATAGGAGACCGCGCCGGTGTGCTACATTGCCTTAGCACGAAAACGGGCGATCTCCTCTGGTGGGCGCAGACTTCAGAGGCTGAAAACCGAGACGTCAATGCAACTGCGATCGTCGTTGATGATCTTGTCATCACTGCAACCAACGCCGCATTGGCGATCGCGTATGAAGTTGACTCTGGCCGGGAGGTCTGGAGACGGACTCTCGATAGCGGATCGATGTGGCAAATCCAACGTCTGCGCGACAACATCGTTGTGCAGACGTGGAACTCCATTTATTTGCTCGATCCCGGTACGGGCGAGATTGGGCATCAATGGTCGTGGCCAGGTCGACAGGTGCAATGGATCACGGTTGCCCAGGATGGTTTGCTGGCGATCACTTACAAAGATTCCGGCAAAGATTGCGCCTTCGCTTTTCAAGAACAGAGATTACTGGGCCTGGGCGAGGATGGCATACGGTTCGAGCACGAGTACAGCGCGCTTATGGTAATGCTGCGGTATGAACCGACGACGAAACTTGTATATGAGTCACGATTCGACGGGCTGGGGATCATCGATCCGAACACCGGCCGCCGATTGCACCACATCAGCTCGAAGCAAGGATTCCATCCCACCTTACCGCACATCTCCGAAGGCATCATCTATCTGCTCGCGGATGAGACTCACATTGACCAGGATGGGAATGGCGAGCCCTCCATTCGACGGCTTGGAGTACTACTCGCTGTGCGACATCCCTGATCCGATATAAGACATATATCCTCGACCGCGAGACTGGCGAGCCGATGCGACAGGCGACGCAAGACTCCATCACGGACTTGGAGCTAAGAACGAATTTTCATCTTCACTCCTTGCGTGGCTCGGTGGTGAGATCTCCGCGAATATTACCACGCTTCCAGCTCATCCGGCACGAGGGACCAGAACTGGCGCATGCGCTCGAGCGCTGCGGCCATCCGCTGTGGCTTGAGTGTGCCGCTGTAACACAGACAGACTCGACCATCTTTGATACGCCAGCGCACATTCATCTTCTGGAGCATGAATGCCTGCATCTCGGGCGAAAGTAGCGCAATCGCAAAATCCTCGTTCTCGGTACGAACCTTGAACCGGGAAATAAACTGGGCGTTCTCGAGCATGAACCCCGGCTGCCGGCCGAGCCTTAGCGCCATGCGGCCAAACCAGTTGCGCGGCGTAATGTGGGTACTGGGCCAATCGGCCGCTTCGACGGCATATACCGTGTACGCAACCTGCATCACGGTCTGGCCGGTATTTATCATGTAGCTGCTCTCGAAGACCGTGATCGGTCGGCCGTCGAGGTCGCCGGTCATGACGTGCTTCACGGCGGCGTTTCTCGGCAGCTCGGGCAGTTCGCCGAACTCTGAGCGGAACGACTTGTCTGCCTTGGCAAGGTACGAGAGGCCGAAGTTGGCCGCGGCGGTCTCGGCACGGCCTCGACGTGGACCCTTTCGATTGCTTCGGCCCGGGCCACCTACGGCCGCCACCGCAGCGATGCCGGTGAGAAGGGCGGTGATGGCGGGGACCAACGCCGGACTTGGGCGAACACCACCACCGGATTGCATCACAAACACCACCACGCCGACGGCCAGTGCCGCCGCGGCCGCAATCGCCAGGCCTACCGCGAATCGTGACATCACCTGATGCTACGTTGCCAACGTGATCGTGACCTGTCTCGAGGGCGTGGTTGTGCGACATGCACTATCGCAGCCAGGAGGCCCGGCGGACTCTGAAGAGCGTGGCGGCGGTCGTTTCTGGTGCTACTGGGTTGCGGCTGGTCTCACACTACAATACTCCCGTGACCGTGGACGTTGAGAACCTGTTGTCGCCGGACGGGGCGATCGCCCGGCGACTCGACGGCTTCGAGCTGCGCCCGCAGCAGCTTGAAATGGCCAGTGCGGTCGAGCGGACCCTCCAGCACAAGGGTCGGCTCATCGTCGAGGCGGGGACCGGTGTCGGCAAGTCGTTCGCCTATCTCATTCCAGCAATCAAGCGCATTGTCGAGACCGAAGAGCGCGTCGTCATCGCCACCCACACCATCAATCTGCAAGAGCAGTTGATTGAGAACGACATCCCGCTACTGAACGCGGTCATTCCGCACGAGTTCAGCGCCGTGCTCGTGAAGGGGCGGAACAACTATGTCTCGCTCCGGCGTCTCAAGCTCGCCAGCGCTCGCCAGGATCGACTGTATAGCGACGATGAAGCTCGCCACTCGCTACACCTCATCGAGAATTGGGCCTACCAGACGAAGGACGGGTCGCGGTCAACGCTGCCGCAGCTTCCCCGGCCGGAGGTGTGGGACCACGCGCAATCGGACACGCACAACTGCATGGGACGGAAGTGCCCAACCTATGGCAAGTGTTTCTATCAGGCCGCGCGGCGGCGCATGGAGAACGGTGATCTGTTGGTCTGCAACCATGCGCTGTTCTTTGCGGACCTCGCGTTGCGCGGCCAGGGTGTTGGGTTCCTGCCGCCGTACGATCATGTCATTCTCGACGAGGCGCACAGCGTGGAGGACGTCGCGGCTGAGCACTTCGGCATCACGCTGTCCGAGGCGCGAATCGCACATCTGCTAAATCTTCTTTACCAGCCGCGCACCGATCGGGGATTCCTGACCACACTTCCGACGAAGGACGATTCGAGGCGACTTATCGATCAAACGATCCAGAAGACGCTGCAATGCCGCGATCAGGCGGACAAACTCTTCGGGGCACTGTGGGTTTGGCGGGAGTCTGTCGCCCCGGCCAACGGCCGGATTCGCACGCCGAATGTCGTTGACGACTATTTGAGTGAGGACATGCAGGAGCTGACCAGCATGTTGAAGCTGTTGCGCCAGCAAGCGACGCATGAGCCGGATGAGTATGAACTCAACAGCTACGTGCAGCGAGCGGACGAAATTGCACAACACGTTCGCATCTTGCTTGGGCAGCAGGTCGAAGATTGCGTGTACTGGTTGGAGGCCAGGCGTCGCCGATTTCCGGCACGGACCGGTGCGGTGGGACTGCGCCCTCGCCTGAGTCTGTGTTGTATGCCGATCGAGGTCGGGCCGCTGCTACGCGAGCGACTGTTCGAGCAAGAG
>JAZFYE010000056.1:0-2343 GCA_036475395.1 Phycisphaerales bacterium | reverse complement strand
TGACCCGACTCGGACATTGGCGCGATGAGCCGCAACCTCACCCGCCACGTCTCAGGCCCACCCGCTCCGATAGATTTTTTGCCGCATAACGCCTAGGCTTTGTTGGGCCGGAACCGTAAGCTGGGGAAGCGTATGGTCAAGCAGAAGGTCACCCGCAAGCTCGTAGCTATCCTTGCCGCCGACGTGGTCGGTTACAGCCGCCTCATTGGCCAAGACGAGGAAGGCACAATTGCGCGCCTGAAGGACCTACGCGAGGAACTGATCGATCCCAGCATCGCCAGGTACGACGGACGTATCGTCAAGACAATGGGCGATGGTGTGCTGGTCGAATTTCCGAGTGTGGTCGATGCCGTTCGCAATGCCGTTGAGGTGCAGCGGGCTTTGGCGGAGCGCGAGGCTGACGTACCGGAGGACCGCCGCATTATATTCCGCATCGGTGTCAACCTGGGCGATATCGTTATCGATGGAGACGACATCCTGGGTGACGGTGTAAACGTCGCGGCGCGGCTCGAAGGCCTGGCCGACCCCGGCAGCATTTGCATCTCGGGCGACGTATTCCGTCAGGTCGAGGGCAAGCTCGACCTCGCATTCGCGGACGCCGGCGAACACGAGCTCAAGAACATTGCCCGGCCGATCAGTGTCTGGCGCTGGACCGGCGCGGGCGCCGCGATGCCCGCTGAGGCGGAGCCGCCCACCCTCGAACTCCCCGACAAGCCTTCCATCGCCGTGCTGGCGTTCGACAACCTTAGCGGCGATCCGGAGCAAGATTATTTTTCCGACGGCATCGCCGAGGACATAATCACCGCGCTTTCCAAGATATCCGGTCTGCTGGTCATCGCCCGAAATTCCAGCTTCACGTACAAGGGCAGGGCCGTAAAGGTGCAGGAAATCGGTAAGGATTTGGGGGTCCGGTCCGTCCTCGAGGGAAGCGTCCGAAAAGCGGGCAACAGAGTGCGGATCACGGCGCAGCTGGTCGATTGCACCACTGGCGGACACCTGTGGGCCGAGCGCTTTGACCGGGATTTAACGGACATTTTCGCGGTACAGGACGAGGTCACCCACGAGATCGTGTCGGCGCTGACGGCGAATCTGACGCCCGACGAGCGGCAGCGCCTCGTCCAAAAGGGTACGGACAACATCGACGCCTACGACTGCTTCCTGCGCGGACGCGAACAATACAGTCGCTTGACGAAAGAGGGGAACACTCAAGGCCAGGTCATGTTTCGTCTCGCCATCGAGTTGGACCCTCGATTTGCACCGGCCTATGCGCAGCTCGCTCTTACTCGAATTATGGACCACGTAAATCAGTGGGGCGATTCCGCCGACCATCCCCTGGACGAAGCCCACGAGCTCGCCCGGCGCGCGGTGGCCCTGGATGACTCGGATCCCGCTGGACATGCCGCACTCAATAGCGTCTATCTGTGGACGAGGCAGCACGACAAGGCTATCGCCGAGGGCGAGAAGACGATCGCGCTCGACCCGAACTTTGCGTTCGGGAAAATGCTGCTGGGCCGAACCCTTCACTATGTTGGCAGGTCGGAGGAGGCAATCGCGCATATCCATCGGGCCATGCGACTGGACCCCCATTACAACGACATTTGGTTCCATTTTCTGGCGCAGGCCCACTTCCAACTGGGCCACTATGACGAGGCGATCGCCTTGCTGAAACGGCGGCTTATCCGTAGTCCGGAGACGGACGTTTCCCGCGTTCTGTTGGCGTCGAGTTACGGACATCAAGGTCGCGTCGAGGAAGCCCAGGTCCTGTGGGAGGAATTGTTCAGGGTGAATCCGGATTACTCGCTGGAACACAGTCGGCGAATACTGCCCTACAAAAATCCATCGGCTTTCGAGCGCGTCGTCGAGGGTTTGCGCAAGGCCGGGCTGCCGAAGTAAGGGCCAGGTCATTCTTATGTCCGGTTATGACCCGGTGCTGCCACCTCCCAAATGATAGCACCATTCCTGATGCCTCCTGGACTTCCGCCTTTGACCCACAGCGGAAGTCGCGGCTACTCCCGGAAACGAACGCAACGGCACGATTGCATTCGGCGATCATTGGCTGGGAATACGGATTTAGGAGGCAAAGGGGCTATACGGCTTATTCGGCCGGCTTGGGACGTCCGAGCCAGTGCCACGCGAGCGGCAGGACGGCGGCGGCGAGCGCCAGCTTGGTCAGGTCGCCGAGGATGAACGGCGTCAGGCCCCACTCGAGGATCGGCTTGTCCCAGCCGAATACAGACCCAAGCCAGAGCAGGCCGGGCACGTAGATGATCACGTTGCCAGCCAGCATGGCCAGCGCGGTCTTGGCGACGTTGCGGTCCCAGCCGCGCTCGGCGAGCCAGCCGC
>JAZFYE010000055.1:0-3539 GCA_036475395.1 Phycisphaerales bacterium | reverse complement strand
AGCGTGAAGCCTCGACGAGACTGTCCTGACCTATTCATCGTCGTACCACCTGCCGATTCGATCGATCGGTTCTACGGGAATGCGCTGCTCGTCGGGGTTTTCTGGATCGACAAAGCGCGGGGCGATGTACGTCTGTGCGTGGACCTGACGTTCCTCGCGACCCCGAAGCCAGCGCACCGTCGCTGTCACGAGAAACGGCTGCCCCACGCCGAGGTCTTCAAGATTGACGTCGAACTGGAAACGCTCGAACGGAGGGTCGAACTGACCGTGTGTGGGATGAAGATGCGGATACTCAACGGGACCTTCGACGAGGACCATCGTGAGCAGCTCATCGAGTAACCACGCCGCGACCATTTGCCGTTCGCCCTGGGCTTGGGAGGCGATGGCTCGGCTGGCCAGCGTGAGCACCACACCAAGTCCGATGCCGAGCATCACGCCGCCGACGATTACGTCCATCAGCGCAAAACCCCGGCGGGGGCGACGGCGAGGCAAGGCGGTCATTTACCAATCCTCCTGCCGGCGACCGGCGGCATCGAGATCGATGGGATACCGCAGATCGGAATACACCCCGGGCTCGCCCCGCTGATAGGGGGCCAACGCGTGGGCGGGGAGGATGATGGTCTTGGTCAATCCCTCTTCGTTCGCAAATGAGATTTCGATCGTCGGCCGAGGCTCGCCCGGTTGGGTCGCGATCGGCCATTTCTGGAAGTCGACCTGCTCACCATCCTGAATCGCCTGGACGTAGCGCCAGTCTACGGTCGAAGGGAGCTTGACCGGCGACACGTAGGGGTCAAGGCGCCAGTCGGGCGGCGCCTCGGGGTCCGCCGGATCAACATCCAGAACCATCAGGACGATCCAGTTGCGATTGGCATCATGCCACAACGCGATTGGTTTCTGCTCGGTCGCCTCGCGCTGGGCGAACATCGACAGCATGTCAAGGAGTTGATCCGCCGCCAATTGCAGCTCACGACGACCATGGCTGACAAGGCGCGGGATCGTAATGCTCATGATCATCGCCAACACAATGATGACGATGATCAACTCCATGAGCGTGAATGATCGGTTAGTTGGCTTGACGGATATGGGCATCGTGCGGTCGATTCAGTCCGTTCTAGTTGGAGATGTCGTCCTCGGTGCCGGCGTGACCGTCCGGTCCAAGGGAGTAGACATCAAAGTCGTAGTTCACCAAGCCGGGAACGCGAATGGCGTAGAGGTTCCCCCACGGATCAATCAAGTCGTCCGCCTTGTTGAGGTACGGGCCTTGTGGCCCGCCGCCCTCTTCGGGCGGGAGCGGAAGCACCTCGAGATCGAAGCTGTCGTCAAGCACCGTTCCCGTGTCCGTGACATACATAGTGACCGCCGTCCCGATCGATCGCACTTCGCTCTTGGCCTTGCCCTCTTTGGCCCAGGCCACGCGCCCGATGAGGCGGGGGGCGACCAGCGCGGCGAGCAGCGCGATGATCGTAACAACGACGATGATCTCCATCAGCGTGAACGCTCGGCGAACCTGACGAGGCGGGTGTTGTTTGGCATATCTCGTTGTCATGTCAAGACCTCCCAAAGAGCGCCGATATCCCGGTCCGGTCGGCGCGAGTCAACCAATCATTGATTGCAGTTCCAGCAGGGGAAGCAGAATCGCGGCGAGAACGAATCCGCCCAGGCCCGCCATGATCATGATGAGCAGGGGTGGGAACGCTTTGGTAAACAGCTTTATCGAGCTGCTCACCTGACGATCAAACGCGCCCGCGGCGTGCAGCAGCATGCTCTCGAGGCGTCCGGATCGCTCACCGAGGTTCACCACCTGGACCAAGAGGGGGGGAAACAGTTCGGAGCGCTCCAGCGGATCGGCCAGCGATTTGCCGGCGGTGACATGCTCGCGCACGGTGTCGATCTGGCGTTTCAACGCCGCGTTCCCGAGCGTGTCGCGCGTGACGCGCAGGGCGTCGAGGATCGGGATGCCGGCCGAGATGAGCGTTCCCAACGTGCGTGTGAACCGGGCGACGGCGACGTCGCGCAGTAGCCGCCCCAGGACGGGGATGCGCAGCTTCAGCGTGTCCACGCGCAGCCGGTTGGCGGGAAGACGAACCCACGCCTGCCAGCCGACCCAAAGGAGAACCATCCCGATCGCGCAGTAGATCCAATAGCTCGAAACGAACCCGGCGATGCCGAGGAGTATCCGGGTGGGCATCGGCAAATTGAATTCACCGGCCAGCGGCTCGATAAGTCGGGGTACGAGAACCGTTACAAGAATGATCACGCTTGTGACGACGAGGGCGCCGAGAATCATCGGATACAGCGTCGCCCCCAGCAGCTCCCGGCGGAGTTCCAGCGACCGATCCAGCAGGTCGGCCAACTGGTGCAGAATCTCACTCATCTCACCGGATGCGTCGGCGGCCCGCAGCATGCCGATCGTGAGGTCGTCGAACGGCGGGCCGTACTCGGCCGCGGCCTGATACAGCGGAGCGCCGGATTCGACGCGCACAATGAGATGGTCAAGGACGCTGGCGATCGTTCGGTTCGAGCACTGACGCCGCACGGTGTGCAGACCTTGCATGATGGGAAGGCCGGCCTCGATGACCGTGGCCAGCTCGCGAATGAGGGTGGCCATCTCTGCGCGGTGAGCCGAGGGTCTGGTCAGTCGGCGGTGCAGGACGGCGGCCAGATTTGGGCGAACCTCACCCGCAGCCGGGCGGTCCGGCGGCGAGCCTTCCAGGACGGCGACAGGCCCCATTGGGTCTGGGTGGGCGTCACGCTCCTGAGCCGGATCGATGCTCGTGGCCGTCTCGCCCCGACCCAGCAGCGTTCGGACCGCGGCCGGGCGATCAATAGCTGCGATCACGCCTTGGCGGACTTGTCCTGCTGACGTGAGGCTCTGATACCGAAAGGAAGCCATACGTCAATCAAACGACGGAGTCTTCAATATCTTGCGTGGCCCGCAACACTTCTTCGATCGTGGTACGGCCTTGGGCGGCCTTTTCCAGCCCATCCCGCCGCATGTTGATGAAGGACTCGTCGATAGCCCCCTGGAGGTCCGCCGCCGGCCGGTTCTCGGACACCGCCCGCCGAAGAGCCGCGGTAACCTGCACCAGCTCGAAGAACCCAATCCGTCCGTAGTAGCCGGACTCGTTGCACTTTGTACAGCCGCGTCCCCGCCAGACCGAGCCGTTGAACAGATCCAGCTCCGAGGGCGAGAGGCGGTGGCCGAGGTCCTCCGGCATCGGCATTTGCTCGCGGCAGTGCGGGCAGACCCGCCGACCGAGGCGCTGGGCCAAGGCCCCTTCCAGCACGGAGGCCAAAAGGTAGGGTTCGACGCCCATGTCGATGAGTCGGCCGATCGAGCTGATCGCATCGTTGGTGTGCAAGGTCGAGAAGATCAGGTGACCGGTCAAAGCCGAGCGAACGGCGATCTCCGCCGTTTCGCGGTCGCGGATCTCTCCGACGAAGATGATGTCCGGATCTTGTCGCAGGATGTGCCGCAGCCCCGTGGCGAAGGTCAGACCGCGCTTGGGATTCACGGGGATCTGGTTGATGCCGGGGAG
>JAZFYE010000054.1:0-17546 GCA_036475395.1 Phycisphaerales bacterium | reverse complement strand
GCATCTTGCCCGTTACATGCCTCTTCCACCTCGGTGTATCCGAGCTGATTGAGGATGCTCCGCTCAATGTTCCGCATCGTCTTTGAATCGTCAATCACCATTACGCGCATGTGAGAGCCTCCGGGGCGCTGGGATGACTAGGCAGCCGCCGGCTCGCTGGCCTGCGACACGCCTGCCTTCTTGATAGATACATCGACGCAGAAGCCGCCGCACGACGACTCACACGGAATCGAGATGCACACGCTGCCGCTCGGCTGCTGGACCGTGTGGCCCTGGCCGATCACCACCGAGGGACAGCTGATGTGGACCTGCTGGCCCCCGAACTTCGCCTTGGCGCCCCCGGAGATCATGTTCACCAGCTCCCCCACCGCATCGGCGAAGTCGTCGTTCTCCATATCGATTGGCGACCCGACAAACCGCTCGACAATCTTCGAAGCGGTTGCGGCGGGGAGGCTCAGCACCACCGTACCCAACACGTCGCCCGTCATTCCGATAATGGCGGAGACGTCATTCTCCAGATGCGGAAGCCGACCCGGCAGCGGCTTCCCGAACGACACCTCCTGGTGGAGCATCGTCTGGAAGACGTTCTGCGTCGCCTCGATGAATGCTGTCACGTAAATGGGATCCAACGCGTTGCTCATGCATGGGCTCCGGGGCGCTAATGACTTCCGTGGCACGGCCGCGGCGACCGTAGGTCGCCCCACCCGTCCAGATGACGGCAAGAACGCGCCCGTAGGATCGCTCCGCCATAGCGTGATCGACCATCAGATACGACGACTTAACGGACATACCGCGGTCGCGCCGATCCTGCGGCTTCTTCTGAGCCCAAGCCCTTCCTGCGCTGCCCACCAGTAGTCAGCACGGCGCGCGGTCCGTGGGCCGCGAGGCCATCGGCCGCGACCCGAGGCCCAAAGCCCCACAACCTCGACCGCAGCCGGAACCAGCCCTTGTGGAATTCGATTGGACGCGTCCGACCCCAGCGTCGGGCTTCAGCGCCTCGCTCGTTTCAGGATGATTGCGGTCCGATCATCCGCGGCCGGCGCCGCCCCCGTGAACTGGGCCAGCGCCTCCCGAACAGATGACAGAATCTGCGCGGGCGAGCGCCGATGGTGAAGCGAGAGCACCTCGACCACCCGTGCCAGACCAAACTGCTCGTGGTCGTCATTGACAGCCTCAAAGACGCCGTCGGAAATCACCGCGAAGATGTCGCCCGGATTCATACCAATAGGATCGGGCAGCTCGATCTCCAGATCGTCGAGAACCCCGAACGGGGGCATGTCGGCGTTGAGCACCTCGACTTCGTCACGAGCGGCGTCATAGCGTAGCAGCGGCGCCTGCCCGGCGCTGAAACTGACCAAGGTGTGATCGCGCCCGTTCAGCTCGCCCAGCCACGCGGTAATGAAGCGAGCATCCGGAAGGTCCGCACAAAGTTGGTCGTTGAGGTGACGAACGATCGTCAACAGATCTTCACCCATCCGAACCGCCATCCGCAGCATCGCCCTGATCTGGGTCACGCAAAGTGCCGGGCCGATCCCATGTCCGGTCGCATCGGCCAGGAGGAACACCGCCCGATCGGCGCGGTGGGTCAGACGAGCGCCCCGAAGACCGGACCGTGCGTGCTCGTACCCGATGACGTCGTAGGTGTAGCCGATCACATCGTATGTATCGCCGCCGGTCTCGTCCGCCGGCTCGCTCCAGGCGTCGATCTCGTATCCGCGCAAGACCGGCAGGCGATCGGGGAAGGTGCTCTGCTGAATCTGCCGCGCAAGCTGAATGTCGCGCTCGAGCTTCATCAGTGTCCGCAAACCTTGCCGCATCCGATCATGCGCTTCCGCGAGCTGTCGCACCTCTCGTACGGGCGTATCAACAGGCTTGCCCGGCTCAAGATCACCCCGGCTGATGCGATCGCTTTGGCGAACCAGCGCCTCGATCGGCCGGCTGTAGCGACCAGCCAACATGACGGCTCGGACGATCGCCCCCGCCAGAACCGCCACGGTGATCAGAACGATCCACGCCCGGACCTGCGACAAGCCGCCCAGCAGATCAGACTCGGGCACGACGACGGCGATCATCATCTCCCGCCCCGGGCCGAGACCAAACGGCCTCAGGCCGGCCCACCATGCTTCGCCTTCGCTGATGAACCGAAACGCATCTCGGGCGTACTCGGGCTGCTGTGAATAAGCCTCGACACCGTCCACCGCAATAACAAGATCCAATTCGGAGGGGCGCTTCAAGATCGCCTCCGCCCGAGCCTCAGGCTCCAGGAATCGCTCGTGACCCGGCAAGCCGATCAACCGATCGTCCTCGGCCAGAACGAACGCCATGCCGTGCTCGCTAGGGCGCAAGCCGACCGTGAATTCGCTGATATCGTTCAGCAGCACATCAAACCCCACGACGTGATCCAACCCATCGCCCGGATCGAACGTCAGCGAGGCAGTAATCCCCGGTGACTTCGCGGTGAAAAAGATGTACGGTTCGGTCCAATGTACGGCAGGTTCGGCATCATGCTGGGCTGATGCAGGCGGCGCCTCCTGCCGGGCCGAGAGCGCACCGCTGTACCACGGCCGTTCGCGCGGGTCGTAGTCGATCTCCCGCCACGACTCGATCGGCTCCGGGTGCTTCTCGGACCACACCAGCCAACGGGTTCGTCGCCCCCATTGGTCGCGCCGCGTCTGCCGGCTCGACCAACCGTCCACCTCGCGCCGCACCATGTGCTCGCGCCCTCGCTCATCCGCGATCATCGAAGCCGAAATCTGCGGAAGCTGCTCCATCAACGGCGCGAGCAGACCGTTCAATTCGTTCGGCTGCTCCTGATCGAGCCGGCCGCCGGCCCCCCACGTCCCCACGACCCGCAAGCCACCGGCGACCGGATCAAAGAACAGTCGGAGCTGCGCCTCGGTTTGATCGAGCGTCTGTTCGATGAGAGAGGCTGACAGCGTCCTGACCACTCGCCTCGCCGCCAGGATCATCGTGCCTTGAATGGCCACGCTCAAAAGCACGATCATTACGATCAGGTTGCCCAGAAGGCTTCTTCGGATCGAAACGGAGCCCTTCATTCATACGCACCCGCCGCCGTGGTCAACACGGTGTGTGCTAGTCTAACGACGGCGCACCGGCCTGTAGGCGGTTGCTCGATCGATCTTGCGAAAAGAGCAGGAGTTGAAGCCGGATCTGCCGACCGAGGGGAGATCGAAGCTCCACCGGCGGCGGGACGATCCGGTTCCGTCCCCGCCGCTGCAGCATCTTCACGCCAACGCCAACGCAACCGGGCTCCCGGGCGAGCCGCCGCGGGGAGGTTCTTCAGACCACGACCAATGGGCGCAGCTTCAGGCCCGTCGACGCCTGGACGCCTTCCGCCTCACCCCCAATTAACCAGGAGGATAAGCAAATCAGCGGCGCCGACGGTGCAGTCATCGTTGAGATCTGCCGGACAATCCTTGCAATCACCGCACGGGCCCCAATTGACGAGCAGGATAAGCAGATCGGAGGCGCCGACTGATCCATCGCCGTCCAAGTCACCAAGTACATCCATACCGACGCGCACGATGTACAAACCGCCGCCGATATCGGAAAGGAGAATGCGATCCTGACCCAAGAACGGGTAGACGCCCCAGTTACCGCCCGGCGTGTCATAGCTCGCGAACAGCTCGATCGTGCCTGTCTTCGGATCGATGTCGTGGACCAGGAGCCCGGCGCCGTACCACGCATCGTACAGACGATAGCCGTCGATGAGTTGGTTATGCACGCTGAAGGCGTCGCCTTCCGGCAACGCAAGCGAGTCGGTCAGTTCCAGCGTCAGCGCGTCCCGCTTGTCGGTGATGCGGTAGACCTTGATTCCTCCGCCGGGGCGCTCCTCGCCAGTAACAACGAAGTCGCCTTTGGAGGTCGGCCAGCTGGAGTGAGTATTGTCGCCTCCGTCCGGTGTTTGGCCGAGGAACGTCGGCATCTGCGTCGCCACATTCGTGACGTCGTAGATCCAAAGCCCACTGTCCCAGGCGGCGACGTACATTCGCCCGCCAACGACGGTTATGTCGTGGACGAACGAATTACCGATCGGCTCGACGATCCACTTTACGGCGGTGATCGGACGGTCAGGCGGATTGTCCGGATCGAGCCCGGTGAGATCGACGATCGCGACGCTCGGCGAGCCGTTGCCCGCCAGATAAAGAAATCCGTTGTCGTAAAATATATTGTGGGGTGAAGTGAAGTCTGGAATAATAACATCCACAAGTGCGACCGGATTCATTGGATCACGCACGTCGACGATGTGCGTGCTGCCTTTGTCGGTACTTTCAAGGCAGACAAACAGCAGACCATCGCCGACTTTGATGTCCTGCGCCGACGCACCCTGAAACGGCGGTGGCAGCTGATACACCATCCCGATCGGATTGGTCGGATCGCTGATATCGACGATACCGACCCTGGAGGACCCGAATCCCCCAAGGTAGGCGATGTCGCCGTCGCCCCAGACCTCGCCGTAGGAGCTGCCGAGCCCGTTCCATTGTCCGATCAGCTCAGCATTGAACGGTGGGTTGTCGCCGCCGCAGACTTGCCCGCAGATCGCCAGCAACCCGACCACGGCTACGCGTTCCAGTGGCAGAAATTCGTTCACGTTGTGTCCTCCGTCCGTTTGTTTGCCCGAACCTAACCGTCGCTGCTCATAGGTCCACGTAATCAAATATCTCGGTCGTCACTGGGAAGACGTGCAGACCCTCCATTGAGCAATATATACGACAACACGGCCGGGGCGGGTGCTATTCTGTACGAATCAGCGGGAATAATGAGTTTGGCGGCGACCGGCCGGCGGGCGAAGCGAGCCGCATGGCGACGTCGCTACGCCGGGCCGAGCTGCGGCACGTCACGAGTCCACCGGGGGCGGATCCGGACCCGGGCGGCGCGAGAAGCACCAGCGCTGCGTGATCAACAAGAGGACGAGGCCGATGACCGCGAACAACGAGCACGCCCGAAGCATCCTCGACAGCGAAGGCCAGTCGGGGTCGGTCCCCTGTCCCGCCAGGACTGACAGTCCCAGGAGCACTGCGGCAAAGGAGAGGCGGCCGGCCAGGCTTTGGATCGAGAGGTACGTAGCCCGCTGGGCTTGAGGGACACGGGGGGTGACGGCGGCGTTCAGCGGGGCAATCATCAGGCCTCGCGGCGCGACGCGCAACAAGACGAGGGGAACGATCCAGGCCTGCAGCGCGATGGCCATCACTGCGATCAGTGCCGTTTGCAGCGCTCCGCTGAGCAGCAGGGTCGGTCCGATTCCCACACGATCCCGAATGCGAATGCTGCGGGCAGCCACATACGCGCCGATGAGCATGGCTACCGCCATGTGCAGCCCCGCCACCGCCGGCGCCGTCGCCCCGGAGATTTGAAAGTCGGCGCTGATAAGCTTGATATACGGCTGATAGAACTCGTACGGAACATGATTCAGCACGGTCATGAGCACCGAGAACCCGAACAGCCAGGCCAGCGACCGTTGACGCAGGTAGTACGCGCAAAGGCGAAGCTGACGCAAGAAACCGACGCCAACGAACGTGGCCCGCTCATGGGAACCAGGCTCGACGAACGCCAGCACAATCACCAGCGTACCGACCCCGGCCACGGCGGACGCCACATACGACCAGTGCAGCCCGAATGAGCCGGCGCACCCGCCGACCAATGCGGCGATCGCGCCGGAGAGTAGCGCGTTTCTCGCCACGATTGCTTCACGCTGGGCAAACTCCTGCTCACGACCCAGCGACGCCAGCGAGTCGTAATGAAACGACGTATCCGTCCCGGAGTTGAACGAGATCCCCACGGCCAGAAACACTTGGGCGGCGACGAACATGACAAAGGACGTGTCGATCACGAACATCACGTAGGCCGAGATCAGCGCGGAGGCCGAGATGAGCAGTGTCGCTTTCCGCCCGACCACATCAGAGAAATATCCCGAAGGCACCTCGAGCAGAACCACGACCACGTAATAGATCGCTTCGAGCTGAAGCACACGCTCCAGCGACATGTGCTCGCTGAAATAAAGAAAGAAGATCGGCATCCAAGCGAACGCGTTGAACCCAACGGCATACCAGGGGTACAGACGCACGTTGCGCTCAAACTGGACACGAGTTGATTCGGTCGCGTTCATGTCGTCGCGAGACGCTGGGCCTCTGAATCGGCCGTCAGCGCCTCAGAGCATGATTGCGCCGAATCGATCGCTGGACAGGCGCAAGGCCCCGTGATCCTCGGTTTCGTGAAATAGCCCTGAGCAGGCTACCCGAGAGCAACCTTCTTCGTGACGTTCGCTGCCCCAGTAGAACAGGCGATGCACTTCAGGCCTTCGCCGGGCAGGGCGGGCTCTAATTGGGCTCGGACGCGGCTAGGGCAGCCCCAGCGCCTGGAGTACGATAATCAGTGAAATCGTCGATCGTCCGCGAGACCATCGAGGGCGACGAACGATAGATGGCTGAGATGCGCGCGATCATGCCGGATGAGACTCGAGCACAAGACCTCGTCGAGCGGGCCCAAAGCGGCGACCTGCAAGCCTTCGCTGAGCTATTCGAGCCTCTGCGGCCTCGCCTGCTCGCCTCGATCCGAACTCGGCTGAGTCCCGCGATCCGGCAGCGCGTCGACCCGGACGATGTGCTGCAGGACACGTATGTCCGTGGCCTTCATTCCTTGTCTCGATTCGAATGGCAGGGCGAAGACTCGTTTGGCCGCTGGCTGGAGGCGATCGCTTCGCACGTCGCCCTCGATGTCGTTCGCCACGAGGGTCGACGTCCAGCGCTTCGTCTTGAACGCGACGTGCAGGGTGATGGCGCAGCGCCGTCACGAGGACTGCGCAGACAGGAGCGGCAGGAACGCCTCATGAAGGCGCTTCGGACTCTGAACCCCGATCACCAGACCGTGCTCGAGCTGTCGCGCATGGAAGGTCAGTCGATCCGAGAGATCGCTAAACGGATGGAGCGCTCGGAGAGTGCAGTGAAGAACCTCCTGCTCCGCGCCACCCGCCAACTGAAACTAGCATTCGGCGACACCGAGAGCCTCCGGCTGGCTCGCGCGCCGAGCGATGAAACGGGGACGATCGATGGTCAGTAATCGTGAAACCACCATCGCCGTCGATGCGCTTCGCGAACAGCAACTCGAGGAACTGTTCGCCTACTACGTCGATCGCCTCAACGAAGGCGACGAACTCAATCCGCAGGAGATTCTCGCCAAGCATCCAGGACTTGGCGCAGATCTGCTCGAGTACCTTGAGGGTTACATCGATCCTGATGCCGCGCCATCCATGCCGTCCGACCGCACACTCGGAGATTACACCATCCGCCGCGAAATCGGGCGCGGCGGGATGGGCGTCGTGTACGACGCGTGGCAGAACTCGCTCGACCGTCGCGTCGCCCTGAAAGTGCTGCCCCTCGGCATCGCCGCCAGTGATCGCGCCTTCGAGCGCTTCATGAGAGAGGCGAGGACTGCGGCCAAGCTCGATCACCAGAACATCGTCCGGGTCCACGGCATGGGAGTGGAAGCGAACACACCGTACTACTCCATGGAGTACGTCGAAGGGCGAACGCTCGCACAGATCCTCGCCGCGATGGAGTCAGACTCCGACGCTGCTGTAGATGCGCCCTTTGCGCCAGCCAGTGACGGCAGCGCCAACTATGTTGGCATGGCGCGCGCTTTCGCGGAGGTCGCCGACGGCCTTCAGCACGCCCATGAGAAGGGCGTCATCCACCGTGACATCAAGCCCTCGAACCTGATCCTCGATCACGCCGGCCATCTCCGCATCCTCGACTTCGGCCTGGCTCGATTCGAAGGCGAAGAGAGCCTCACCCTGACGGGCGACCTGCTCGGCACGCCGATGTATATGAGCCCGGAGCAAGCGCGTCGGCGCCAGATTCCCATCGACCACCGCACGGACATCTATTCACTGGGCGCCACGCTTTACGAGGTGCTTACGCATCGACCTCCCTTCCAGGGAGAGGATCACCGCGACACGCTGAGCCGGATCATCGAGCAGGATCCGCAGCCTCTGCGACGCGTGGACCCTGCGATTCCCCGGGACCTTGGAACAATTGTCCTGAAGTGCCTCAGGAAGAACGCCCGTGATCGCTACGACACTGCACAGGCGCTCGCGGAAGATCTTCGCCGCTTTGCGCGAGGAGAGCCCGTCGAAGCACAGCCGTTACCCCCGTGGGCAGGCGTGACACGAAGGGCATGGAAATATGGTCCACGTACAGGAGTCATTGCCATGGCAGCTACATTGGTCTTTTTGCTGGCCTCTTTACTCTTGCCGACGGAGGGGATGGTGACCCGTCAGGTGTGGGCGCCCGCGGAGAATATGACGGGCACGCCCTCCCCTGACGGCCGCTACATTACCTACATACACTGGAACACGGGCAACCTGGCCATACACGATCTCAAGACCGGGGAAAACCGAGACATCACGGTCGAGGGCACATGGACATGGAAAGGTCAATCACAGTGGCCCAACGTTTCCATATGGTCTCCCGACAGTCGGCAAGTTGCGTATTCCTGGCACAAGGGGGACGATCTCGAATTGCGCATCGTTGGGCTCGACGGTTCCAAGTCCCGCGTTCTGGCCGGCATCGAACCGGAAGGGGGGCAGGCTCCCTGGCCTCGGGCGTGGTCGCAGGACGGGAAGTACATCCTGGCGATCGTAGAAAAGAAGGACGAGAGCCCAGATGGCCACGAAGATCACATCGTATTGGTCTCGGTTGCGGACGGATCTTCGCGCGTCCTCAAGTCTCTGGGTGAGCAACCTACGCGAAACATGAGCCTCTCTCCGGATGGGCGATATGTGGTCTTTGAGCTTCAGGAGAAGAAGGGTTCTGAGAAAAGGGACATCTACCTGCTGGCCACCGATGGGAGCAGCGAGATGCCGCTGGTCGAGCATCCGGCTGACGACTGGGCGCCATTCTGGACGCCGGATGGGCAACGAATCGTCTTTGCCAGCGACCGGTCGGGCTCTAACGGCCTGTGGATGCTGGACGTGAATGACGGGAGGCCAAACGGCACCCCCACGCAGATCAAGGAAATGGGCTCCCGCTTCGTGCCGATGGGATTCACCGGAGACGGCTCTTTCTACTACGGTGACGCGACCATGGCTAATGATGTTTACGTCGCCACGTTGGACTTCGAGGCAGGCAAGGTCGTGGCGCCCCCAATCAAGGTGTCATTACGCTATGAACGATCGAACTTTGCACCGTTTTGGTCGCCCGACGGGAAGCGCCTGGCCTATGTCTCGCAGAGGAGTTCCGAACACGTCCTCGTGATCCGGTCCGTCGAGAGCGGCCAAGAGCGGGATCTGTCGCCCAAAACCACCGTGGGCGTGGCCCAGGAATACTGGAAGCTAGCACCCCAATGGTCCCCGGATGGAGGCTCGATACTCGTCACCGGTAAAGACAGCAAGGATAGCGAGGGCCTCTACCTGGTCGATGCTGAAACCGGAAATGTCACGCCGATCGTGCAGGATGAGTCAAAGAAAGCGGGCGGCGACCATACGCACCGTTCCTGGCCCGTATTTTCCAATGATGGAAAACAGATCTATTTCATCGACGGTCCATCACTCATGGTCCATAACCTGGAAACTCACGAAGAGAGGGAATTGTACCGAGCGAACACCGGGTTCCACAGGCTGGCCCTCTCGCCCGATGGCCGGCGGTTGGCTTTCTTGGATTGTCCGCTGGAATTGCGGACGACCACGGTGAAGATCATATCGACTTCGGGCGGAGAACCCAGCGAACTTTCCACACTGAAGAAGGGGGAGAGACGCTTCGGGTGTGTTGCACTCTCGTGGACGCATGACGGAGCTCACGTAGTCGTTGGACGGACAGACGACACCCCCGACAGCGAGTCCGAGCTGTGGCGGATTCCCGTCACAGGAGGCGAACCCCATAAGCTGAATCTGGGGGTCAAGGTGAGGCACTTGTCCCTGCATCCCGACGGGCGGCGCATCGCGTTTACCCGCCCCGAACGCGAGGGCTGGGGCGACATCTGGGTCATGGAGAACTTCCTTCCGTAACCGACAGCCGCACCGTGAAACGGTAGAACCCGGCAGGAATAGTGAAGCACGGCAGCGAAGAGGTCGGTCAGAACGGGGTCAGCGCGAAGGAGGAGTTCTCGCGCCCGAGCAAGAGGAGGAACCAGGAAAGCTCTCCAACTGGATACGTCCCCGCCTTTCGCCGGACGGAGGGCAGGTTATTCTTGCGACAAATTCCGGCAACCTATGGACCGCGAACACGGACGGATCGGGCCGACGGATCATTACCATCGCCGATGAGGTTGAGTACGAGCTAGGCACCAGGAGATTCGTCCACGGCGCCGTGTGGCATCCGTCCGGCAAGTTCATTGTGTACGACAACTGGCGCAATCTGTTCATCGTGAACGTCGAAACAGGTGAGCAACAAACACATGAGTATCTCGACGAATCGGGCGAGTCCATTGACATCCTCAGCCAGTGGTCACCGGACGGGACACACATTGTGTTCTCAAGTGGCCGTGGCAACGGTCCGGAGCTGTGGATCGTCCGCAACCTTCTGGACGCCGAAGCCGCCGAGAACTGATCTTGAGCCTCCGGCGGTGCCGCGGCCGCCGGTGCTGAATTCGACCAATGATCGCCGCGGCCGGTCTTCTGTCAGCAGCACGGCCCGCCCAGACTTTGGACGGTCCTGTGAGTTCCCCAAGAGGTCCGTTCGGTTCAAAAAACGCCCTGTACGGACCAAAGAATCCGTAGCGGGTCCTGCGTCGGATCGCTCAATCGCAACCGAAGTCACGCAATTGCGGCCACGGACTGACCGGACGCGGGGCCGGCATGGTATCGTGATGGGCATGAATGTGACACGGTGCTTCTGGATGATGATGCCCGTGGTGCTCGGGCGTTTCGCGTTCTCGGCCATCGCCCAGCCAACCGAATCGAGTGCGATCGACCCGCCCGCCGGACTGGGCGCCATGGCGCCGAATCTCTCGACGGTTGACGACGGCGTTGTCCTGACCTGGCTTGAGCCGGTCGAGCAAAAGCAAACCACCGGACGTGATGATCACGGTCGTCTGCGAGCGCTGCGGTTCGCTCGATACGCCGGCGGCGGTTGGACTGAGCCGAAGACGATCGTTACGCGAGACGATTTTTTTGCGAACTGGGCGGACCTGCCGGCCTTGGTGCAAGCCGGGGACGGAACGCTCTTTGCCCATTGGCTCCAGAAATCAGCTGCCGCCACCTACGCCTACGACATCGTCGTCGCGCGTTCAACCGACGACGGCGTGACCTGGCGGACGCTGGGGCGCTTACATGATGACCAGACCCACAGTGAGCACGGGTTTGTGTCGCTTGTAGCCGAGGCGAACGGCGTCCGAGCCTTCTGGCTCGATGGACGAGAAATGGTCGGCGATGGCGGCGAAGGTGATCTGCTTGGTGACGCCGAGCCCGGGAGCATGACCCTGCGCACCGCGTTTGTCGGCCGGGAGATCGGCCCAAGCACGTTGATCGACGATCGCGTGTGTGAATGTTGCAATACGTCGGCCGTCGTTACCGAGGGTGGCGCTGTCGTGGTGTATCGCGATCGAAGTACCGATGAGACCCGTGACATTTACATCGTGCGCCGAGTCGGCGACAAGTGGACGGATCCGAAGTCGCTCTTTTTAGATGGATGGCAGATCGCCGGCTGCCCGGTCAACGGCCCGGCCATTGCGGCCCGCGGATCGCACATCGTCGTGACCTGGTTCACCGGTGCAACGGACTCCGGCTCGGTGCGCGCAGTATTCTCAACGGATGGCGGCGCACGGTTCAGCGAGCCGATCGCCGTGGACGACACCTGGCCGATCGGGCGCGTGGCGGTGGTGCTTGTGAAGCCGGGCGAGGCGATCGTGAGCTGGCTCGATGCCGGCGAGGGTGAAGGAGCGATTGCCCTACGACGTGTCACTGCCGACGGCGCCCAGGGTGAACCACTCATCGTGGCCCAGACCAGCGGCGCACGAACGATCGGCTTCCCAATGCTCGCGCGATCCGGTTCGAATCTCGTACTCGTCTGGACCCAAGACGCCGAGCCGACACGCCTGCGCGCGGTGACGATTTCGATTGGGGAGATCCCAAAAGAATCGCCGACCTCCAACAACTAGTTTAGCGGCAGCCACCTAGGGCCGCGCGAGGTGAGTGCCCAATCCAAGCGTACGTCGCTCCGACCTCGCGCACACCATCGAGCTTGCGCGCGAAGTGACGGCCGAGATTGCAAGCTAGACAACCCTGGACTGGCCACTGAAGTACCCCCATCCTGCCCGCACGACAATGTGTGGTCGTCGGGTACCGGGCATTCTGACGGTCGTGAAGGAAGCGGTATCTGGGGATGATTTTCAGAGGTACGACCTTTGGAGCGGGTGGCGCTCATCATCGATTAGCTCGTCTTGGCCTACGACTACAATCTTTCAGTTCGTTATCTGAAACAAATCTGCAGAAGTGGCTGGCTGGCGCGCATTCTACTATGAGCGGTTCAATTGGTTGATTTGCCGGTGACCAGATTACTCGAAGTTCTTTCTGATACGCGTATTCTGGATCTTTGATGAGTGCAGGATGAATACCGGGGTCTCGCAGGTAGTGTTGAGTGCGTTGTTGGTAGAAGCATAGCCCCAATAGGACGTGTTTGAGATCGACCGGGCATCGCTCGTGAAGGTATGGCGTTACGGCCCGTACAAAAGACTCAATGTCGATTATTTTGACGATTGTTTCATAACCCATCGCGCGCATCGTTCGTGGATCTGGCTCCTTCGACCCGGAGAATACGAACATGTCTTCGGATTTGTACTCTTGAACAATTTCGCAATTAATCATTGCGCTACCTTTGCCCGCAAGATTGATGACATTCTTTGTGAATTCCGGGATAGTGGATGGATCGTCGGCGGACATCTCGCCATGGAAGTAAATTGATCTTCTTCCTTCGGTGGTGTCGCCAATCTCTGGACCGTATTTCTCCATGTCTCGATATTCGAAAAGTGTTCCGATTCGGCATATCCCACTACGGACAAGCTGACGCGCATGTTGACGCTTCATATATTTGTAAAAAGTGTTTGGTGTTGATATGCCCCGCGTCATTGCAGCGATCTCCATTCCGAATGGGATCCAACAAGTATTGGTGTCGCGCCGAAGGCTTTTTTCCACTACGCGCGCATTGAGGAGCGTAGCCCGGATCCACGACCGGCACCCGAATCACTCGGCTCGACCGATCCCGCGAGTAGCGGCGGTACGATCCGAGCGGAGGCGGCTTCGGTTTTGGCGGAGAGCGGTGCGCGGACGCCATCCATTGCCGTTCGCCCCGGGTGTATTCACCCGGGGCTACATGGTGCGGGTCAAACATATTTGTGATTGGTGTGAGCGGCCCCTGGCCAACACGCGTGACAGGACTCGAACCTGTAACCTTCGGTTCCGTAGACCGATGCTCTATCCAATTGAGCTACACGCGCAATGGGATCAGATCGCGATGCGATCGTGGCGTAAGCGTAGCAGTCGCCTCGGACCGGCTCAACCGCCCCTGAGGCGGCGATTGTGCGCTGAGGCGCGATTCGGCGGGTTTCCTGAGCATGGCCGATCGACCGATTCGGGGGTCGGAGTTGATTTCGCAGCGTGGCAGACCATAATGTCTCCTTCTATTGACCTAAGGTGAGGAACCTTCAGCGTGCCCAACTCCAACTCAGCCAAGAAGCGTGTCCGCCAAAGCGCCAAGCGGCATGCGCTCAATCAGTGGCGGAAGCGCCGGATCAGCGACCAGGTCAAGAGCTTCCTCAAGGCGGTCCAGGATCAGGACGTCAAGACCGCGGAGACGGAGTACCGCAAGACCTGCGGGATTCTGGATAAGATCGCCTGCACGAGCACACTTCACCGCAACACGGCCGCCCGCCGAAAGAGCCGTCTCGCCCGCCGGCTCAACGCCCTGAAGACGAAGTAATCGCCGCACCGCTGCCCGCCCACGGCCGCCTTTCCCGGGAGCTAGGCTACGCCATGACCAGGACTCGCGCATCGGGGGCGACGGGTGAGTCCCAAGCGTGGCTGTCAACGTACCTTGGCGTCTCCAAGAAACCCCTGACGATCCTCGCTTTTCTGCTTCCGCTCGTCGTGGCCTACGAGATCGGCTTGGCATTCGCGCTGCAGTCGAGCGAGGGGGTACTGACAAACAAAGCGCACGTGACGCTCCTTCGCTTCTTCGACACCTTCGGGATCAGTGCCGGGGGCGGCCTGTATCTGGGCGGGGCAGTCCTGGTGGTGGTGCTGCTGGTGTGGCACATGCTGAATCGCGATCCGTGGCGGCTTGAGCCGGCCACACCCGGCCTGATGGCGGTCGAGTCACTGATGGTGACGATCCCACTGATCGTGCTGGCGCAAGTGATTCTGCGCAACAGCGCCGCCTCGCAGCCCGTGCCGGCCACCCCAGTCGTGGACCCCGCGGCGTTAGGCTCGTTGACCATCTGGTCCAAGCTGGCCATCAGCATCGGGGCCGGACTCTATGAGGAACTGATGTTTCGGATGCTGCTGATCGCCGTCCTTCACACGCTACTGGTCGATGTCGGCAAGCTCAACTCGACCCTCGGCGCGGTAATCGCGATCGTCGTCTCGGCAAGTGCGTTCACCATCTACCACCCCTCGGCAGGGCTGGGCAGCGGCGTGTTCTACTTCGTGGCGGGGCTATACTTTGGCGGCGTGTACGTGGTACGGGGCTTCGGAATCGTGGTCGGGGTCCATGCGATCTACGACATCATCATGGTGTCGATGTTGCCCTCGTAGGTCGGGCCGGATGAGGCCTGTGCCGCCAGAAACGCCCGGGACGGCTACAGGGCGTGCCAAACCAGCCAGTCCCGCCAAGTCCGCGGGATTCCTTGGGAATAGAAGGATCGCGCTGGGCGGTTGAAGGACCAGGTAGAGCCGTGGTATGCTTACCTTTGACGTGGTCCGCCCACCGCACTGACCACCCTCCCGCCAACCACTGAAATCACCCACAGGCCGTAAACAGGCAAACCCAAGGAGAACCACGATGCAACGATTGACCGTATTTGCCGCCGCGTTGGCGCTAGGTGCCGGCTCGACCGCATACGCCCAAGATTACGCCCCAACTGAAGACGCCCAGGATGAAGACGCCAAGAAACTGACGATCGGCGACAAGGCCCCGCCCATCGACATCGCGCACTGGATCAAGGGCGACCGGATCGAGGAATTCGAGACCGGCAAAGTGTACATTGTGGAGTTCTGGGCGACGTGGTGCGGCCCCTGCCGAGCCAGCATGCCCCATCTCTCTAAGCTGCAAGAGCAGTACACGGATTACGACGTGACCTTCATCGGCGTGAGCGATGAGGACCTCCAGACCGTCGTCAGTTTCCTCTTCAAGGAGGACAAAAAAGACGGCAAGATCAACAACGACCGGACGCGCTACACCCTCGCGGCTGATCCCGACAAGTCCGTGATGAACGACTATTTCACGGCGGCTGGTCGAAAAGGCATTCCCAGTGCATTCATCATCGGCAAGGACACTAAGGTCGAGTGGATCGGCCATCCAATGATGATGGATGATCCGCTGGAAGCGGTGGTCAAGGACACCTGGGACCGCGATGCGTTCAAGACCAAGTTCCAGCGCGATCGTCAAGTCGACGAGAAACTGATGGAACGGCAGAAGCAGTTCGCCGCAGCAATGGGCGCCGAGGATTGGGCCACTGCGGTCGAGTTGTACTGGGACAGCGCTGGAGGACTGAACCAGGTTGCCTGGACAATTGTTGACGATGCGAACGTCAAGAATCGAGACTTCGACGTGGCACTCAAGGCCGCCAAGCGGGCCACCGAGCTGAGTGAGAAAAAGGACGCCGCGATTCTCGACACGTTGGCTCGTGTCTATTACGAAAAGGGTGACGTGAAATCAGCGCTCAAATGGCAGCGACTCGCCGCCCAGAACCTCACCGGCACCGAGCCCTTCGCGGATGATGTCCGCAAGGCTCTGAAGAAGTACCAGCAGGAAGTGGATTCCGAGATCTGATCGCCCAGCCGCTCGAATCGGATTCGCATTTGGTCAATGACGGGGCCCGGCGGCGAGCCGGGCCCTTTCGCTGCGCTTCACAACGCGACCTGCCGTCAACAAAGCTGCACTTCACAGCCGGATTCGGCGGATCGATACAGCGCATCCAGAAGCCTTTGCACCGCCCAACCGTCCAAAGCGGAAGCCTCAGGTGCTTTGCGGTGGATGAGATTCTCGGCAAACACTTCGTATTGGCGCTGCCACGCCGCGGTCCAGGCGTCGCCGGGCGGAAGAGTCGGCTTTGTATCGACGAGATGCCCATCCTGCTGCTGAGTGAGAATCACTTCGTTGGACCATAGATCAAAGAAGCACCCGCCCTTATCACCGAGCAGAAGCACGCCGTCACGAAAGATCCCATTGGGTATATCAGCCGCCCAGGTCGTGTTGAGCTCCAATGTCATGCCGTTGTCGAAATGAATCAGCGCGGTGATCGCATCCTCGACATCGAAGGCGCCTTGGGGGTTCGGTGGCCCGGCCCACATCTCGTCGTACGTGTATTTCTCGATCGGCGAGCCGAACGTGCTCGTGCAAGCGGCAGAAACGCGAGTCGGCTTGGGATGTCCGGTGAGGTACAGAACCAGGTCGAGCAGGTGCACGCCCAAGTCCATGAGCACCCCGCCGCCCGACTCGCGCTTCGTCGTGAACCAGCGTCCCAGCCCGGGAATCCCGCGGCGGCGATAGAGCGTGGCCTTGGCGTGGTAGATTCGCCCGAGTCGGCCGGCGTCGATGAAACGCTTTGCGGCGCGCGATGCGGGGGCAACTCGGCAGACGAACCCCATCTGAAGGAGTCTGTCCGTCCGCTGGACCGCGTCAATGATCTCGTCGCACTCGCCACAGTTGATCGCCATCGGCTTCTCCAACAGCACATCCTTGCCAGCTTGAAGCGCTGCAATGGCCAGAGGCTTGTGCGTTGAGGTGGGCGTAGCAACGGCGACCGCCGGCACATCGCTCATCTCAAGAAGCGCCGCATGTGAGTTCGTCGCGATAGCACCGTTGTACGGCCTCGCCAGCCGCTTCGCTCGACCTTCATCGATATCGCAGACCGCCGCGACTTCCAACCCAACCTTCGCCGCCGTCTGGGCATGCAGCTGCGCAATACCCCCCGCCCCGATGATTCCAATACGATGCGGCATTGACGTGCTCCTGTCCTCCGGGGGAGGCAACAATACCGGCTGGGCCGCGCCGATACAATGCCGCTGCCAACGGTCGGCTTCGAGCCCCAGGAGATCGAGTCGGTGAGCCGCACTCATACCATCGTCGTCGGCGCCGGAATCATCGGCGTTTGCTGTGCCTACTACCTGGCCAAGCGCGGGCATCGCGTCACGCTTATCGACAAAGGCGAGATCGGAAGCGGGGCGTCGTTCGGCCCCGCCGGCATTATCGCCGTCGGCCATCCTCCGATGCCTCGGCCGGGACTTGTTCGGCAGACCTTGCGGTGGATGTTCGATGGTTCCAGTCCGTTGTATGTTCCGCCCCGACTCGACCTGGAACTGTGGCGATGGCTGTGGA